>NZ_JBJDRK010000035.1:0-55369 GCF_044987405.1 Microbacterium sp. ZW T2_14
GGCGGCATCCGCTCTCTCGATCTCTCGCGACGGACGCACCGTCGTGCGGGCCGGGCTCGATCTCGCCGTGCCGCGCGGCGCCGCGACGGTGATCACCGGACCGAACGGCGCCGGCAAGTCCACGCTCGCCCTCACCCTCGCAGGGCTGCTGCCCGAGGCCGCGGGTGAGGTGGTGGCCGCGGTGGAGCTCGCCGGCCGCTCGGGCCGCCGGCCGTCGCGCTGGTCGTCCCGCGAGCTGCTCACGCGCATCGGGACGGTGTTCCAGGAGCCGGAGCACCAGTTCCTGGCCTCGACCGTGCGGGACGAGCTCGCGATCGGGCCGCGGTCGCGCGGCGTCGACGCGGGAGCGATCGACG
Source organism: Microbacterium sp. ZW T2_14 (assembly GCF_044987405.1). NCBI lineage: Bacteria > Bacillati > Actinomycetota > Actinomycetes > Micrococcales > Microbacteriaceae > Microbacterium > Microbacterium sp. ZW T2_14. The sequence goes on from NZ_JBJDRK010000035.1 coordinate 357, forward strand.
CGATCGTCGGCGAACTGCTCGAGCGCCTGCACCTCGCGCCTCTCGCGGCGGCCAACCCGTTCACGCTGTCGGGCGGCCAGAAGCGGCGGCTCTCGGTCGCGACCGTGCTCGCCGACGCGCCGCCGGTCATCGTGCTCGACGAACCCACGTTCGGGCAGGACCGCCGCGGCTGGATCGAGCTCGTGCAGCTGCTGCAGTCCGAGATCGCCGCCGGCACCACCGTCGTCGCCGTCACGCACGACGAGGACGTGCTGCGCCACCTCGGCGGCCACCGCATCGATCTCGGCACCGGTCCCTCGCTCCCGCAGCTCCCGCAGCTCCCACTCGAAGCGCCGGGTCGGGTGCGGCCGGTGGGGGTGCGCTCGTGACCGCCGTCGACGCGCGTGCCGGCACCGAGGGTGTCGAGACCGAGAGGTCGGCGTGGCTGGACGGCGTCAACCCCGTCACGAAGATCGTGCTGGCGCTGCTGCTGTCGGTGCCGCTGCTCGCGTCGATCGACGTGACGAGCGCCCTCGTGGCCATCGCGCTTCAGCTCCTGTGCATCCCGTTGACGGGCCTCGCCGCCCTGACGGTGCTGAAGCGGATGCTGCCCATCCTGGTCTTCGCGCCGATCGCAGGCGTCAGCATGCTGCTGTACGCCGAACCGGGCGGAACCGTCTACTGGTCGTTCTGGTACGCCACGATCAGCGACGACTCGATCGCTCTGGCGGTGGCGGTGTGCGTCCGCGTGCTCGCCCTCGCGCTGCCGACGATCCTGCTGTTCGGCCGCACCGACCCCACGGAGCTCGCCGACGCCCTCGCGCAGGTCGCGAAGCTGCCCAGCCGCTTCGTGCTCGGGGTGCTCGCCGGCACCCGCACGCTGGGGCTCTTCCTCGACGACTGGCGCAGCATGGGCCTCGCGCGCCGCGCGCGGGGCGTGGGCGACAGCGGAGCGATCCGGCGCTTCTTCTCGATGGCGTTCGTGCTGCTCGTCTTCGCCGTGCGACGCGGCACCAAGCTCGCGATGGCGATGGAGGCGCGGGGCTTCGGGTCCGGCATCCCGCGCACCTGGTCACGTCCCTCGCGGCTGCACCCTCGCGACCTGGTCGCAGTGCTCGGCGCCGCGGCGATCATGGCCCTGGCGATCGCCGCCGCGGTGGCGGCCGGCACCTTCCGCTTCGTCTGGTCCTGAGTCCGGTCCGGCTGCCGTGTCAGTCGGCGGCGACGAGCCGCTCGTACGCGGGCTGCAGGGCGGGGAAGTAGTCGTCCCAGGCCACGGTGTCGGCATCGAGACCCGCCTGGGCCGCGACGAGCCGGTCGAGGTAGTACTCCCAGCCCGGACCGATCGAGCCGACGTCCTCACCGGGGTTCAGCCGCTGGCCGAAGGTGAGCACGGTGTCACCGGGAACCTCCTCGGCGAGCTCGAACCACAGATGCCACGCGCCGCCTGCCGCCGACGTGTCCCCCGCGAAGCGGCGGGGACGATCGCACTCGAGGATCGTGTACTCCTCGGGCGCGGCATCCTGGCTCTCCGACGTCATGAAGAACGTGACCTTCCCGCTCGCCGGATCGCCCTCCCACCGGCCGATCCAGCGCTCGAGCCGTGCCGACTCGGTGAGCTCCCGCCAGATCTCGTCCGCGGTCGCGCGGAAGCGCCGCAGGATCACCAGGTTCGGATGCCCGTCGATCTTGCAGACGGTGCCGGTGATCGAGGGGCCGTTGTTCTCGGTCATGTCGCGTTCCAGAGGTCTCGGTAGTACGACAGACGCTCGCGGTCGGGTTCGACCCCGTACGCCTCGATGAGCGCGTCCTCCCATCCCTCGCCATAGTTCCACGTCGTCGACATCGACGCCACGGCGATGTCCGCCCACCGGTCGCCGAGGCCGAGGGCTCCGAAGTCGACGTGCCCGCTCCAGCGGCCGTCGTCGCCGATGAGCGTGTTGGGGCAGCAGGCGTCGGCGTGGCACACCACGAGCCGGTCGACGCGGGGCGGCTCGCGCAGTGCATCGGGAACACGGATGCCGCGGCCCTCCGCATTCGCGATGCGCGAGGGCACGCGCCAGTCGAACGGGCAGTCCTCCACCGGCAGAGCGTCGTGCAGGGCTCGGAGCCCCTCACCGACGGCGCGGACGGCGACGGCGGGTTCGGCCACCCACCGCGGATCGACCGCGGACGAACCCGGGATCGCGGCCGTCGCCATCCACTCGTGGGTGTCGTCGCCACCCACCTCGAGCAGCGGCGGCACGCGGGCGTAGGGCGCTGCCCACGCCAGGCGCGCGGCCTCGCCGGCGAACGAGGACTCGGCGTTGCGCGGACCGTGCTTGAGGAAACGGCCGTCGTCGGTGCGGAACGTCACGCCGCCGTAGTCGTTGCGCCAGACCGGCGTCAGAGCAGCGCCGCGCGCGAGATCGCGGACCTGCGGAGGGATCTCGACGTCGTCTACCGGGATCGTCACCGTCCTATCCTGCCCGGTGCGTCCTCTGCTGGCCTGTCACGATCTGTTTTGCTACCGCACACTTCGTGGCAGGCGAGCGGCCAAGAGGGAGCGGCCCGGGGCAGCTCAGGGCGCGAGCGCCTCGCGCAGGATCAGCGTGTGGTTGTGCTCCTCGTCGGCGACCGCGTGCAGGAGCGTGACCACCGCGTGCGACGCGAGCTCGGTGCGCAGCGCCGCGACGGCGGCGCGGGCGGAACCCGCGAGCTCGGCGCGGTAGGCGGACGCGAAGTCGTCCCACGACAGGCCGTCGTGGTGGAAGGCCTTCCGCAGAGCCGTCGAGGGTGCCACGTCCTTCGCCCACAGATCCAGCTCGGCGCGCTCCTTCGACAGGCCGCGCGGCCACAGCCGATCGACGAGCACGCGGAACCCGTCGTCGGTCGCCGGTTCGTCGTACACCCGCTTCAGCCGGATCTCCATGCGCCCATCCAACCGCTTCCCGCGGGCCTTGTCTGCGGTGGGCGGGCCGCCTGGTCGCTAGCCTGGATGCCGCGGGCCGCCGTGCGCTGCGCGGTGGGACGCAGTTCCACGTATTGTGGGACGCGATACCAGTTCGAAGGAGAACGCATGGACCTCACCGGTGCCTCCGCGCTCGTCACCGGCGGTGCGAGCGGCCTCGGCCTCGCCACGGCCCGTCGCCTCGCCGCAGCCGGTGCGGCCGTCACGATCGTCGACCTTCCGACCTCAGCCGGCGCCGACATCGCCGCAGAACTCGGCGGCTCGTTCGCGCCCGCCGACGTCACCGACGCGGAGCAGGTGGCTGCCGCGGTCGCGGCGGCCGCGGCATCCGGTCCCCTTCGTGTCGTGGTGAACTGCGCCGGCATCGCGCCGCCCGCCAAGGTGCTCGACCGCGACGGCAACCCGTCACCGCTCGAGGGCTTCGAGCGGATCGTGCGCGTCAACCTCATCGGCACCTACAACGTCATCGCCCAGGCCTCCGCCGTGATGGCGAAGACGGAGCCGACTGCCGACGGCGACGGCTCGGCAGGGGAGCGGGGGGTCATCGTCAGCACCGCCAGCGTCGCGGCGTTCGATGGACAGATCGGCCAACCCGCGTACGCGGCATCGAAGGGGGGCGTGCACGCCATGACCCTGCCGATCGCGCGCGAGCTCGCTCGCTACGGCATCCGCGTCGTGACGGTCGCCCCCGGCATCATGGAGACCCCGATGCTGATGGGCCTCCCGCAGGCCGCGCAGGACTCGCTCGGCGAGCAGGTGCCCTTCCCGCAGCGCCTCGGCAGGCCGGACGAGTACGCGCGCCTGGTGATGTCGATCGTCGACAACGGCTACCTCAACGGCGAGACGATCCGTCTCGATGGGGCTATCCGGATGGCTCCCCGCTGACCCGCCATCCATGGCACCCACGCAGGCCCGAGACCCCAGGAGACCCATGAGCGACTCGATCATCGTCACCCGCGACGGCGCCCTCGCGCGCGTCACCTTCAACCGGCCCGCGTTCCTCAACGCGATGGGCTTCGAGATGGGCCGCCGATGGCGTGACGTCGCGCACGAGCTCACGTCCGACGACTCGGTCGGGGCCGTGATCCTGGATGCCGCAGGCCCGGCCTTCTGCGCGGGCGGCGACGTGCTCGAGATGGCGACGTCGGGCGCCTCGGGCGCCGACGTCACCGGCGCCGCGCACACGATCCATGACGGCATCCGCACGTTCGTCGAGTCCGACAAGCCGATCGTCGCGGCGGTGCAGGGCGCGGTGGCGGGCGGCGGCCTGGGGCTCATGCTCGCTGCCGACTACATCGTCGCGGCCGACCACGCCAAGTTCGTGAGCAAGTACGCCAACATCGGGCTGACGCCCGACCTGGGCGTCTCGACGCTGCTGCCGGCCGCCGTCGGCCAGCGCCGGGCGCTCCAGCTGCTGCTGCAGGACCTCACGATCGACGCCGAGACGGCGCTGGACTGGGGCCTCGTCACCGAGGTGGTGCCCGCGGCCGAGGTCGCCGGCCGTGCCGAAGCGGTCGCGCGGTTCTGGCTCGACAACGCGACCGGCGCCTTCGGCCAGGCCAAGCGGCTCGTCCGCACCGGTGCCGGTCGGTCGTTCGCCGAGAACCTCGACGACGAAGCCGCCTCGATCGGCGCCCGCTTCGACACCGACGATGCCCGGGCGCGCGTCGCGGCCTTCGCCGCGGCATCCGCCAAGTCCCGTACCCGACCCGAGGAGAACCCGAGATGAGCGACACGTCCCTGGCCGGCAAGACCATCCTGATGTCGGGCGGCAGCCGTGGCATCGGCCTCGCGATCGCGCTCCGCGCGGCCCGCGACGGCGCCAACGTCGCGCTGCTGGCCAAGACCGATACGCCGCATCCGAAGCTCGAGGGCACCGTGCACTCGGCGGCCGAGCAGATCCGCGCGGCCGGCGGGAACGCCCTGCCCATCGTCGGCGACGTGCGCAACGACGACGACGTCACCGAGGCGGTGCTCAAGACGCAGGGCGAGTTCGGTGGCATCGACATCGTCGTCAACAACGCGTCGGTGATCGACCTGTCGCGCTCGCTCGAGCTCGACGCCAAGAAGTACGACCTGATGCAGGACGTCAACGTCCGCGGCACGTTCATGCTCTCGCGCGCCGCCATCCCGATCCTGAAGGATGCCGCGAACCCGCACATCCTCTCGCTCTCGCCGCCCCTCAACCTGTCGCCGAAGTGGCTCGGCGGCCACACCGGCTACACGCTCGCGAAGTACGGCATGACGATGGCGACGCTGGGGCTCGCGGCGGAGTTCGCGTCGGCCGGCATCGCCGCCAACACGCTGTGGCCGCGCACGACCATCGCGACCGCGGCCGTGCAGTTCGCGCTCGGCGGCGACCGCATGATGAAGGTCAGCCGTACGCCCGACATCTACGCCGACGCAGCGTACGAGGTGCTGACCCGCCCGGCGCGCGAGTACACCGGCCAGACGCTCATCGTCGAGGACGTGCTGGAAGCGGCCGGCGTCACCGACTTCTCGGGGTACGCGGCGGTCCCCGGAACCCCCGACTCGGCCCTGTTCCCCGACATCTTCCTGGACTGAGCACTCCCTTTCTGACCCCGTGGTATCGCCGACCGGGCGGACGTAGGGTGGGCTCCATGGGGGTACGGAGCCTGTTCCCGATCCTGCTGGCGCGAGATCTTCCGGGACTCGTGCGGTTCTACGAGAGCGCGCTGGGCGCGACCGTGGCGTATCGGTTCGGCAGCGGCGACGAGGACGACTACGTCTCGCTGCAGGTCGGCGAGACCTCGCTGGGCATCGGCCGCGATCCCGACGCGCTTCCGCCGTCGGTGGGCGACCGCGTCGCGCTGTGGTTCTACGTCGATGACGTGGATGCGACGTACGCCGCATGGCTGGGCGCCGGTGGGCGGGCCGATCAGGCGCCCGCCGACATGCCCTGGGGCGAGCGCGTCGCGCAGGTGCGCGACCCCGGCGGCACCCTCGTCAACCTCGGGATGGAAGCGCCCGCAGCAGCGTCCAGCTGACCGCGAGTGAGCGCACGGCCGCGGTGTCGGTCTGACGCCCCGTGCGCGCACCGGAGCGCGCCTGATCCCCACGCCGTGCCCGCCGCGGGGCGCTCCGCGGTACCTGTGCGGCGCGCGCGCGGAAAGTAACGAATCCGCGTGAACACTGGCGTGGTGACGTTACCAGTGTTACCGTTCCCTCGGACTCAGAAGCTGATGTGCTCGCCGGAGAGCGCAGGGGATGCGATGTTGCATCCGCCAAGGATCTCCCGGAGCCATCTGCCTGTTCGGCGTGCGTTCCGACGTGCGCCGGCTGATCCGCCGACCCCCGTGCGGCACCATGCGCGGGCCACGTCGGACGCCGAGGCATCACTCGGCATCACGGAATCCACGGAAGGATCTGCACTCCATGAAACGCTCTGCGAAGCTCACCGCGGCGGCCCTCACCCTCACACTGCCCCTCGCCCTCTCACTGACGGCGTGCAGCGGGGGAGGCGACTCCGGCGGTGAAGGCGACGGTGACGAGAAGCTCACCGTCTGGACCTGGGACCCCGCGTTCAACATCTATGCGATGCAGGAGGCCGAGAAGGTCTACCAGGAGGACCACCCCGACTTCGAACTCGACATCGTCGAAGTGCCGTGGGACGACCTGCAGACGAAGCTCACCACCATCGCCCAGTCCCAGGCGTTCGACGAACTGCCCGACATCTTCCTGATGCAGAACAACGCATTCCAGAAGAACGGGCTGAACTATCCCGACCTGTTCTCGGACTTCAGCGACTCCGACATCGACTTCTCGGAATTCCCCAAGTCGGTCGTCGACTACTCCACCATCGACGACGTCAACTACGGCGTGCCGTTCGACGCCGGCACGGCGGTCACCGCGCTGCGCACCGATGTCCTCGCCGAGGCCGGCTACACGGTCGACGACTTCACGGACATCACGTGGGACCAGTACCTCACGATCGGCAAGGACGTCCTCGCCAAGACGGGTCAGCCGCTGCTGTCGGGACAGGCCGGCTCCGCTGACATCCCGATGATGATGCTGCAGTCCGCCGGCGCCAGCCTGTTCGACGACGAGGGCAACCCCACCATCGTCGACAACGATGCGCTGGAGGCGGCGATCGACGTCTACACCCAGCTCGTCGACGCGGGCGTGCTCATCGAGGTCAACTCGTGGGACGAGTACATCGGCACGATCGTCAACGGCAACGTCGGAGGCACGATCAACGGCATCTGGATCGTGGGTTCGATCCAGACCGCTGACGACCAGGCCGGCAACTGGGGGATCACCAACCTCCCGAAGCTCGACACGATCTCCGGCGCGACGAACTACTCGGCCAACGGCGGCTCGTCGTGGGCGATCTCGTCGACCGCCGATGTCGACCTCGCGTCCGACTTCCTCGGGGCGACGTTCGCCGGCTCCACGGAGCTGTACGACACGATCCTGCCGAAGGCCGGCGCGGTCGCGAACTGGACCCCGGCGGGCGACAGCGACGTGTACAACGAGCCGAGCGAGTTCTTCGGCGGGCAGGCGATCTTCGCCGACGTGGTCTCCTTCGGCCCCGAGGTGCCGTCGAACAACACCGGCGCGTACTACTACGAGGCCCGCGACGCGGTGAGCACCGCCATGACGCAGATCATGGGCGGCACCGACACGGCCACGGCTCTCGCCGAGGCGCAGGCCAACGTCGAGTTCGCGATGGAGTAAGCGGGACGGATCGTCCGGCCGGGCGGCGGTGACGCCGCCCGGCCGACGGTCAGCGATGCTTCCCACCGCCCGAGGAAAGAGATGACACCCGTGGCCTCCGACGCGAAGACGCGCACGAAGACACCGCGACGGAACGATCCGCCGCCCCTGCCCAACTACATCGGCGACCGCAAGCCCTGGCTGAATCCCGCCCGTCGCCGCAGCCTGACCGGCTGGGGCTTCCTGCTCCCGGCCGCCCTGCTCATCCTCTTCATGAGCTTCATCCCGATGGCGCAGGCGTTCGTCCTGTCGCTGCAGACCGGTCGCGGCACGCGGCTCGAGTTCGCGGATCCGCTCTGGTACAACTACCAGCGCATGCTGAGCGACGATGTCTTCAGGCTGACGCTCACCAACACCTTCCTGTACCTGATCATCCAGGTGCCGATCATGCTCGCGCTCGCACTGGTGCTGGCGAATCTGCTGAACAACCCCAAGCTGAAGTTCAAGGGGCTGTGGCGGACGGCGATCTTCCTGCCGTGCGCCGTGTCGCTGGTGTCGTACTCGCTGGTGTTCCGCACGCTCTTCGCCGGCGACGGCTTCGTCAACGACATGCTGACGGGCATCGGCCTCATCGACGGCCCGATCAACTGGCTCGGCCAGGCCGACACCGCCCGCTTCGTGATCATCCTCGGGCTGCTGTGGCGCTGGACCGGGTACAACATGGTCTTCTATCTCGCCGCTCTGCAGAACATCGACCATTCGAGCATCGAGGCCGCCCGCATGGACGGCGCCAACGCGTTCCAGACGTTCTGGTACGTCACCATCCCGCAGCTGAAGCCCATGATCGTGCTGACCGCGATCCTGTCCATCAACGGCACCCTGCAGATGTTCGACGAGTCCTGGGCGCTGACGCAGGGCGGCCCCGCCCACCAGACCATGTCGATGGCGCACTACCTCTATGAGGTGTCGTTCCAGAAGAACCCGAACTTCGGCTACGCCGCGGCGATCTCCTACGTGATCCTGATGCTCGTCGCCATCCTCTCGTTCATCCAGATGAAGGTCGGTGACAAGCGTGACTAAGCTCCGCAGCCTTCCCGGATACGCCCTGCTGGCGGTCTGGGCACTGTTCTCGGTGTTCCCGCTCTACTTCATGGTGGTCTCGGCCACCAACACGAGCAAGGACGTCCTCTCCTCGCGGATGCTGCCCGGCGCGGCGCTGCTGGAGAACCTCACCGTGCTGTTCTCGACGCAGAACGTGGTCGGTGCGATGACGAACTCGTTCCTCATCGCCGTGGGCACCACGCTGCTCGCGCTGACGGTGTGCTCGATCGCCGGGTACGGGTTCGAGGTCTATCACTCGCGGGGCAAGGACGTCGTCATGGCGGTCCTGCTGCTGGCGATCATGATCCCGTTCGCCGCGACGATGATCCCGCTGTTCCAGCTGTTCGCACGGGTCGGAATGGTGAACTCGCTCTGGGCGGTCGTCATCCCGATGATCTCGACGCCGTTCCTGATCCTGCTGTTCCGCCAGGCATCGCGGTCGTTCCCGCACGAGCTGATCGAGGCGGCGCGCATCGACGGCCTCAGCGAGCTCTCGATCTTCGCGCGCATCTACGTCCCGACGATGCGGTCGACCTTCGCGGCGGGCGCCGTGATCACGTTCATGATGGCGTGGAACAACTTCCTCTGGCCCAAGGTCATCCTGGTCAACAACAGCGTGCTCACGATGCCGATGCTCACGGCGAACATCAGCGCCGGCTACGTCACCGACTACGGGGTGCTCATGCTCGCGGTGCTGCTGTCGTCGCTGCCGACGATGATCATCTTCCTCCTGCTGCAGCGGCAGTTCGCGCAGGGGATCACGGGGGCGGTCAAGTGACGCTGGACACGATCGACAGGGCGGATGCCGGCTCCCGCGACGATGACGCCGCGTTCGACGCCGCACGCATCGCCGATCCCCGCTTCGTGCGGGAGAACCGCCGCCCCGCGCACTCGGATCACCGCTGGTTCCGCTCGGCGGAGGAGGCGGCCGACGGTCGCAGCGGATATGAGCAGTCGCTGAGCGGCCGGTGGAAGATCCACTACGCGAAGAATCCAGCCGCCGCGCCGGCGGGGTTCTTCGACCCGGGCTATGACTGCGAGAGCTGGGACGACATCCCCGTGCCGGCGCACATCCAGTTGCACGGCTACGACCGCCCTCAGTACGTCAACGTGCAGTACCCGTGGGACGGCGTGGAGGAGATCGCACCGGGACAGGTGCCCGCGCGCTACAACCCGGTGGCCTCGTACGTGAAGAGCTTCGTGCTGGATCGCCCGCTCGAGACCGGCGAGACGGTGAGCGTGAGCTTCCTCGGCGCCGAGAGCGCGATCGCCGTCTGGCTGAACGGCCGGTACCTCGGCTACGCGACCGACAGCTTCACGCCGTCGGAGTTCGACCTGACCGGCGCGCTCGTCGAGGGCGAGAACAAGCTCGCGGCGCAGGTCTTCAAGTTCTCGAGCGGTTCGTGGCTCGAAGATCAGGACTTCTTCCGCTTCTCGGGGCTGTTCCGCGACGTCGTGCTCCATCGCCGGCCGGCGGTGCACGTCGAGGACATCCGGGTCGATGTGGACCTCGCACCCGGCAACCAGGTCGCCGACGTGGCCCTGCGCGTCGACCTGCGCGGCGACGGACGGGTGCGCGCCCGCATCGACGGGGTCGGCGAGCTCGAGGATCGCGGAGACGGCGGCTTCGGCATCCGTCTCCAGAATCCGAGGCTGTGGAGCCCGGAGCATCCGGCGCTGTACGACGTCGAGATGGAGGTGCGCGACGGCGACGGATCGCTCGTCGAGGTCATCGTGCAGCGGGTCGGCGTGCGGCGTTTCGCGATCGAGGACGGGCTGCTGTCGCTCAACGGACGACGCGTGGTGTTCCTCGGCGTGAACCGTCACGAATTCGGCCTGGCCGGACGCGTCCAGACGGCCGCCGAGATCGAGTCCGACATCCTGCTCCTCAAAGCCGCCGGTGTGAACGCGGTGCGCACGAGCCACTATCCGAACAGCACCGCGTTCTATCACCTCGCCGACCGGCACGGGCTCATGGTGATCGACGAGATGAACCTCGAGAGCCATGGCGTGTGGGACCGCATCCGCAAGCTCGGTGCGCCGATCGAAGAGGCGGTCCCCGGCGACCGCCCCGAGTGGCTGCCCGCCCTGCTCGACCGCGCGGCCAGCATGTACGAGCGCGACAAGAACCACCCGAGCGTCGTGATGTGGTCGTGCGGCAACGAGTCGTACGGGGGCACCAACCTGCGCGACGTCGCGGCGTACTTCCGCGAGGTCGACACGCGCCCCGTGCACTACGAAGGGGTGCACTGGGATCCGCGGCACGAAGAGACGACGGATGTCGTCAGCCAGATGTACACGCCCGCGGCCGAGGTCGAGGAGTTCCTGCGTGAGCACCGCGAGAAGCCGTTCATCCTGTGCGAGTACGCCCACGCGATGGGCAACTCCTTCGGCGCCGTCGACGAGTACATCGAACTCGCCTACCGTGAGCCGCTGTTCCAGGGCGGCTTCATCTGGGACTTCGCCGATCAGGCGATCGCGCTGACCGACCGGTACGGCAAGGAGTACTTCGGCTACGGCGGAGACTTCGGCGATGCGCCGAACGACGGCGAGTTCTGCGGCAACGGCATCTTCTTCACCGACCACACGCCGACGCCCAAGCTGCAGGAGGTCGCATACGTCTATCAGGGCCTGCGCATCCGCATCGACGACGACGCCATGACGGTGCACAACCGGCTGATGGCGACGTCCAGCGCGGCCTACCGATGTGTCGTGACGCTCGCGCGCGAGGGCGAGGTGCTGCGCCAGGCAGAGGTCGAGACCGACATCGCGGCCGGCGAGACGGGCACGGTCGCCCTTCCGCTCGCCGTCCCGGCAGCGCCGGGGGAGTACACGATCGACGTCTCGTTCCGGCTGCGGTCCGCGACCGCGTGGGCGCCAGAGGGCCATGAGGTCGCCCGCGAGCAGCGGGTGGTCCGGGTCCAGTCGCCGGCGGCGGTCGTGGCAGCGCCTGCGCCGGAGCTCGTCCGTGGCGCGCACAACATCGGTGTGCGCGGTGCCGGCTTCAGCGTGCTGTTCTCGACCCTGTACGGCGGACTCGCCTCGTACCGCTTCGGGATGACCTCCGACGGCGGGCGCGAGCTCTTGACGTCCATGCCCCGTCCCCACTTCTGGCACGCGCCCACCGCGAACGAACGCGGGTGGGAGGCGCCGTTCGAGGACGGGCAGTGGCTGCTCGCGAGCCGCTACGGCCGGGTGCGCGACCCGTTGACGAGCACACGGGTCGAGACCGATGAGACCTCGGTGACCGTGACCCTGTCGTACGAGCTGCCCACCCGTCCGGCGACGACGTGCGACGTCGCGTACCGTGTCGACGGCGCCGGCCGGGTCGAGGTGACCCAGACCCTGCACCTCGTCGACGGGCTGCCGAGCCTCCCCGAGTTCGGGATGCTGCTGACGACGCTGCCCGAGTTCCGCCGGCTGCGGTGGTACGGCGACGGACCGGAGGAGTGCTACGTCGATCGTCGCGGCGGCGCCCGGCTGGGCGTATACGATCGCGACGTGACGACGGAGCTGACGCCCTACCTGCGGCCGCAGGAGGCGGGGAGCCGCACCGGGGTTCGCTGGGCCGAGGTGACCGACGGCCGGGGTGTGGGCCTGCGTGTCGAGTCCCCCGACGGCATGGAGTTCTCGGCGCTGCCGTGGACACCCGATGAGGTGGAGAACGCACTGCATCACACCGAGCTGCCGCCGATCCACCGCACGGTGCTGCGCCCGGCGCTCATGCGGCGGGGCGTGGGCGGAGACGACTCGTGGGGTGCGCGCACGCTGGCGCAGTACCACCTGCCCACCAGCGGCGACCTCGCGTTCCGCTTCGCGTTCCGAGGGGTGTGAATGGCTGAACGCCGCACATCGCTGCGGGATGTCGCGCAGGCTGTCGGCGTCTCCGTGCAGACCGTGTCGCGCGTGGCGAACGGCGAGCCCAACGTGGCGCCGGAGAAGCGCCAGCTGATTCTGAGCACCATGCGCGAGCTCGGCTACCGGCCGAACGCCGCGGCGCGTGCCATCCGTCGCGGGTCGTTCCGCACCGTGGGTGTCGTCTACTACAACCTGCACTCGGTCGGCACGCACCGCTCGCTCGAGGCGATCTCGGAGCGGGCCGCCGAGAGCGGCTACGCCACGACGCTGATGCCGTTGGCCGCCACCTCCGGGCGGGCGGCCAACGGCGCCTTCACACGGCTGGGCGAGATGGCCGTCGACGTGCTCATCGTGATCCTGCCCGCGCCCTTCGGCGTGGACGAGACGCTGCAGCTGCCGGAGGGCGTGCCGACGGTGGTGCTCGGCCCGCCGCTGGTCGACGGCGTCGCCTCCGTCGACTTCGAACAGGACAGCGGGGCGCGCGAGGCGGTCGCACACCTGCTGGACCTCGGGCACGAGACGGTCCATCACATCACCGGCCCGTCCGCCTCGTTCTCCGCGGCGGCCCGGCATCGCGCGTGGCACGACCTGCTGACGGAGCGCGGACGGCTCGTGCCTCCGCCCCAGCCCGGCGACTGGAGTCCCGGCTCCGGGTACGAGGCGACCAGACGGCTGCTGCGCGACCAACGCCCGACCGCGATCCTCGCCGCGAACGACCAGATGGCGCTCGGTGCCTACCGGGCGATCATCGAGGCGGGCCTGCGCATCCCGGAGGACGTCTCGCTGGTCGGCTTCGACGACATCGACGAGGCAGAGATGTTCGCCCCGCCGCTGACCACCGTCCGCCAGGAATGGGCGCTGCTCGGTCGTGAGTCGCTGCGCGTGGCCCTGGAGATGGAGGGCGGTGCCGAGCCCGAGCACGTCCGGCTGCCGACGTGGCTGGTCGTGCGCGAGTCCACGGCGCCGCCGCGCGCCCGCTGACGGCCGGCGGTCAGATCAGCCCGAGCCGGCGCAGCGCGTTGGCGATGCCGTGGTCGAGCACGTCGGTCGTGACGAAGTCGGCGAGCTGCTTGAGCTCGGGCCGCGCGTTGCCCATGGCCACCGCGACGCCGCACACCTCGAACATCTCGACATCGTTCCAGCTGTCGCCGATGGCTACGGCATCCGCGGCATCCATTCCCAGATGCGCCAGCAGCAGCTCGATCGCCGAGCCCTTCGTCGTGCCGCGCTCACTGATCTCGCCGTTCGATCCGCCCGGCAGCGGCATGCTCCCCGGCACGATGAGGAACTCGTCGCCCAGGTCGGCACGCAGCTCGTCGAGGCCCTCCTCGTGGTCGCTGACGAACACGGCCTTGTCGATGCGGCTGAGGTCGGCCTCGTCCACGCTCGGGAACGTCCGCTGTGCGAGGCCGACGAGCGAGTCCTCCGGGCGCACCTCCTGGCCCGCCTGCACCCGGGCCTCGAGGGCGGCGGCATAGTCGCGCATCAGCTCGGCCATGTCATCGCTCGCGTAGACGCCGTCGCCGGTCTGGAGGAAATACCGGATGCCGCGACTGCGCAATGCGGTCAGCATGCGGTCGGCCGCCGCCGGTGAGAGCGGGCGCTCGGCGACCACCTGGTCCCCGGAGGTGACGAGGGCGCCCGAGTTCGTGACCGCGCCGTCGAAGCCGATCTCGGCGACCACCGGATGGATGTCGGCGGCCGAGCGGCCCGTGCTGAGGTACACCAGGTGTCCGGCCGCGCGGGCGGCGCGGACGGCGGCCGGCGTCGAGGGAGAGATGTGGGCGCCGTGCTCGAGGATCGTCCCGTCCACATCGAGGAAGACGATGCGCCGGCGGGCGGCCCGGGGCCGGGCCTCGGCATCCGTGGTCGTGGAAGAGTCCATCAGTGCTTGTTCCCGGTGAAGAGGAGGATGCCGCCGAGGCCGATCATCAGGCCGCCCCCGGTGGCCGACAGCGTCGAGATCCGCTTCGGGGAGCGGCCGAACCAGGTGCGGGCGCCGGCGGCGACGAGCGCCCAGATGCCGTCCGAGATCAGCGCGATCACGAAGAACACGAGTCCGAGCTCGATCATCTGCAGCGGCACCATGCCGGCGTTCAGATCGACGAACTGGGGGAGCACGGCGACGAAGAAGGCGATGGTCTTCGGGTTGGTCACCCCGACGACGAACCCCTCACCGAGCTGACGCCAGGCCGAGCGCGGCAGTGCGCCGCCGGTCGCCTGGGCCGCCGCCCGGCCACGGTGGCGGATCGCCTGCACGCCGAGATATATGAGGTAGAGGGCGCCGGCGACCTTGACGATGGTGAAGAGCACCAGCGACTGCGCGACGATGCCTCCGACGCCGATGGCCACGAGGCCGATGACGGGCAGCAGGCCGAGGGCGTTGCCGAGCACGCTGAGGGGCCCGCCGATCGGTCCGAGCGCGAGTGCGCGCCCGATCGTGAAGAGCACGCTCGGGCCGGGGATCACGATCAGCACGAGCGCGGCGAGCGTGAAGGCGAGCAGGTTCTCGAGCGGGACCACACCGCGAGCCTAGCCGCGGGCGTGGCGGGCGCGGGTGGCGTGGGGGCCGGCCGGCACGCCGCTCTTGTCAGACACCCGCGGCGACCGGAGCAGCGGCCGGGTGGCCTGCACCGTGCGCCGCCAGGTGGGACGCGGTGAAGCACTGCCTCGTGACGGTCGGGCCCTCGCCGACCTCGCGGCGGGAGAATCTCGCCTCCCTCACCGGCGCCGGAATCCGGCTCGTGTCAGCGGTTTGCGCAGGAAGACCTGTTCGGTGCCGTCGCCGGCCGGCACGCGCTGGGTCTCGGCATAGCCCACCCGTTCGTAGAGGCGCAGGTTCGCCTCGCTGAGCGAGCCGGTGAACAACTCGGCCTCGTTCGCACCGGCGGCGGCGCCACGGCGCTCGACGGCCGCCAGCAGGGCGCTGCCGACCCCCTCGCCGGCACGATCGGGCGCGATCGCGATGCGGCCGACCAGCAGCAGGTCGCCATCGACGCGCGCGCGGAGTGCGCCGACCAGGCGGGCGCCGTCGACGGCGACGACGCCGAGGTTCTCGGCCAGCTCGGCCTCGAGCTCCTCCAGCGTCTGGGTGAGGGGCGGCATGTCGGGCGTCCCGTAGATCAGCGCCTCCTGAACGAATGCCGCGCGCTGCAGCGTCAGCACCTCACCGGCGTCTGCGGGCTCGATCGGACGGATCGTCACGTCTGTGTCATCGCTCACGTCGTCAGGCTATGCGCGTCGCCCACGCGCCCGAGGGGGCTTGACGCGGGGACCAGAGCGCGGGCCAGGCAGCGCGGGACATCACGCCAGGCGGCGCGCATCGGCATCCGCCCAGGCGCGTCCCCTACCCTGGATTTCATGACCGATTCGCCCGTGCGCACGACCAAACCGAAGCAGGTGCGTCCGGCGACGGAGGGATGGACCCAGAAGAAGGATGCCGAAGGTCGGCCTCTTCTGCAGTTCGCCAGCCCCAAGCGGGGCAAGCCGCCGGTGCATCTGGCCGACTTCACCCCCGAGCAGCGCATCGAGAAGGTCAAGGAGCTGGGGCTTCCCGGCTTCCGGGCGAAGCAGCTCGAGAAGCACTACTTCCAGCACTGGACCCACAACCCCGCCGACATGACCGACCTCCCCGCCGAGGGCCGCGAGGAGTTCGTCCACGGCATGCTGCCGCCGCTGCTGACCGAGGTGCGGCGCCTCGAGACCGACCGCGGCGACACCATCAAGTTCCTGTGGAAGCTCCACGACGGCGCCCTCGTGGAGTCGGTGCTCATGCGCTACCCGGGCCGCATCACGCTGTGTGTCTCGAGCCAGGCCGGCTGCGGCATGAACTGCCCCTTCTGCGCCACCGGACAGGCAGGCCTCACCCGCAACATGTCGGCCGCCGAGATCATCGAGCAGATCGTGCGCGCCAACCGCCTCATCGCCGACGGCGGCCTGGGCGGCAAGAAGAAGGACGACCACTCCGCCGAGCGGGTGTCGAACATCGTCTTCATGGGCATGGGCGAGCCGCTGGCGAACTACGCGCGGGTGATGCAGGCGGTGCGGGTCATGACCGACAAGCAGCACGGCCTCGGCATGAGCGCCCGCGGCATCACGGTGTCGACGGTCGGGCTCGTGCCCGCGATCACGAAGCTCGCGAATGAGGACATCCCGGTGACCTTCGCCCTCTCGCTGCACGCGCCCGACGACAAGCTCCGCGACGAGCTCATCCCGGTCAACTCGCGCTGGAAGGTCGACGAGGCGCTCGACGCCGCACGCGCCTACTTCGACAAGACCGGACGCCGGGTGTCGATCGAGTACGCCCTCATCAAGGACATGAACGACCACGGCTGGCGGGCCGACCTCCTGGCCGAGAAGCTCAATGCGCGCGGTCGCGGCTGGGTGCACGTCAACCCCATCCCGCTCAACCCGACCCCCGGTTCGATCTGGACGGCGTCCGACGTGCCGGTGCAGAACGAGTTCGTCCGCCGGCTCAACGACGCGGGCATTCCGACGACCCTCCGCGACACCCGCGGCAAGGAGATCGACGGCGCCTGCGGGCAGCTGGTCGCCACCGAAGAGGACGAGGCGGTCGCCGCCGCCACGCCGCTCGAGGACTGACCACCGCCCCTGCGCAGCCTGAGACTCACCTGCCGCACAGGTTGTCCTGTCTAGGGTGTCGGGATGTCTTTCTCCGCACACCGACCGGGCCGGTTCGGCTCCGACGGCCGCATCGAGTTCGAGACGGACGACGAGGCGCGCGCCGAGGATCTGTATCTCGACGATGTGCGGGCCCAGCAGGCGGCCGGCGAGCCGCGTGACGACCGGGACGATGCCGACGGCCCGGATGACCCGTATCCGGTGACGCGCGATCTGCTCGAGGACGCTCTGGCGATGAACCCGACGCAGCCGGTCGCGGTGGTCCGCGATGAGTCCGCCGTGGATGACAGGGCGGCGGTGACGGAGCCGGAGGTGACCGGCGCGACCGCGCCGATCGGGGAGTGGGGCGCGGCGGCCGAGCCCGACGTGACCGCCGACGCGCCGGTCGCGGAGGAGTCCGAGCCGGAGCCCGGGTCGACGGAGGCTGCGCCTGCGGGCCGGGCGAAGCGCGCCACGCGCCGGCGCGAGCGCGGCGGGGGCTGGCGCCGGGTCGCGATCCTCGGCGGTGCCGACGGCTCCGTACTCGACGAGGTCCCCACCGAGACGCCGCGATTCGTGCAGATGTTCTTCGTGCTCGCCGGCACCGCCCTGGTCTCGGCGATCTCCATGATGTTCGCGCTCATGACCGGCGTGCGGGTGGCGACGTGGGTCGCGGTGCCGCTCGCGATCGTGTGGGCGCTCATCATCTTCAACCTCGACCGCTTCCTGACCTCGACGATGCGCTCCACGCGCAATGTCTGGCGCCTCATCGGGCTGGCGATCCCGCGCGTGATCATGGCCGCGATCATCGGCATCGTCGTCGCCGAGCCGCTCGTGCTGCAGGTGTTCCACAACGACATCGCGCGCGAGGTGACGGCCACCAACCTCGTGCAGGCGCAGTCCGATCAGGACGCCGTGACCTCCGGCCCCGAGAAGCAGGCACTGGATGCCGCGAGCGAGCGCGTCTCGGCCCTCGAGAGTCAGGCGGCCAGCGGTGTGGTGGCGGGCGCCGACACGACCTCCGGCGCGACGGCGTCGGCGCAGGCGACCGTCGACGATCTGACCGCCAAGCTCGCCGCCCAGCAGGCCGTCATCGATCAGGCGCGCGCCATCTACCAGTGCGAGCTCACCGGCCAGGGCGCCGGCGAGGTCGCGGGGTGCAGCGGCGTCGCCGGCGAGGGAGCGAGCTCCGGAGCCGCACAGGATCAGCTGGCCGCAGCCCAGTCGGCGTACGACGATCTGGCCGCCCAGCTGACCACCGCGCAGTCGGATCTCGCCGCCGCACAGGCGGCCGGCACGGCCGACGCGGGTGCGTCCGAAGCCCAGAACAAGAAGCAGGCCAAGGACGAGCTGCCCTCCGCTCGCGAGCAGTACGACGCGGCGCTGGCCGCATACAACGCCCGTGCCGCGGAGGTGGCGGGCGGAAACGCCGGAGCGACCGGGCTGCTGAGCCAGATCAGCGGTCTCGAGCGCCTGTCGCAGCGCGAGCCGACGCTGCTGTGGGCGCACGGGCTGATCGCCGCCCTGTTCTTCATGATCGAGCTGCTGCCGGTGCTCGTGAAGGTGCTGACCAGCTACGGCGACCCGACGCTGTACGAGAAGGCCGACGCGCTGCGGCGCCAGGTCGCCCTGGACCGCGTCACCGCCCGCAGCTGGCGGGAGCGCGCCGACATCGCGCAGGGCGGCCAGGCCTGAACCCCTGAGCTTCGGGGGACGGATGCCGGCGGCCGCGGCATCCGTCCCTCCTCAGCCGTGCGCCAGTGGCGTGGTGGCACGCGATATATCGTGTTAGAGTGACCGGCGGGCGTCCGGGAACGCCCTCAGCCTTCGTCGTTCGCCCTCCGTGAACGTGACTGCCGCGATGTCGGCGCTGCGTGCAATGGTGGGTCGGCACCCATGGACACCGCATCAGGCGGTGCTTCGTCATGGCCTCGTCACTTCTGGGAGAAGTCCGTGCTCGCCAAACTCCTCGTCCGCTATCTCAAACCGTCCGGCTGGCTGCTGCTCGGTGTGCTGGTCTTCCAGTCCGCCTCAGCGCTGGCCTCCCTCTACCTGCCCAGCCTCAACGCCGACATCATCGACAACGGTGTGTCGAAGGGCGACACCGAATACATCTGGCGCACCGGCACCGTCATGCTGACGGTGTCGCTCGCCCAGATCGTCGCCTCGATCATCGCCACCTACTTCGCGGCGCGTGCCGCGATGAAGCTGGGCCGCGACGTCCGCGACGACATCTTCGAGCGCGTCTCGGGTTTCTCGGAGCGCGAGGTCACCGGATTCGGCGCCGGCTCGCTGATCACCCGCAACACGAACGACGTGCAGCAGGTGCAGATGCTCACGATGATGGCCGCCACCTTCCTCGTGACGGCGCCGCTGCTCGCGATCGGCGGCATCGTCCTCGCCATCGAGCAGGCCGCGAGCCTCGCCTGGATCATCGCGGTCGCTGTGCCCGTGCTGCTCGTGGTGGCGGGTCTCGTCATCGCGCGCATGGTGCCGCTGTTCCGCAGCCTTCAGGCGAAGCTCGACGGCGTGAACCGGGTGATGCGCGAGCAGCTCACCGGCATCCGCGTCATCCGGGCGTTCGTCCGCGAGCCTCTGGAAGAGGAGCGCTTCCGCGTGGCCAACACCGAGATCATGGTCGTCGGACGCAAGGTCGGCTCGCTCTTCGTGGTGCTGTTCCCGGCCGTCATGCTCATCCTCAACGTCACCGTCATCGGCGTGATCTGGTTCGGCGGCATGCAGGTCGACTCCGGCGAGATCCAGATCGGCACGCTGTTCGCCTTCATGCAGTACGCCATGATCATCCTCTCCGGCGTCATGATGGCGAGCTTCATGACGCTGATGATCCCGCGCGCCGCGGTGTCGGCGGAGCGCATCGGAGAGGTGCTCGACACGTCGTCGTCGCTCGAGCGGCCCGCGGGTGCGCCCGCCGACTTCCCCGCGCCCGGCGCCGTCGAGTTCAAGGACGTCACCTTCACCTACCCGGGCGCCGAGCACCCGATCCTCTCGGGCATCAGCTTCCGCGCCGAACCGGGCGAGACCGTCGCGGTCGTCGGCTCGACCGGCGCCGGCAAGACCACGCTGATCTCGCTGATCCCGCGCCTCTTCGACGTGACGGACGGTGCCGTCGAGGTGGGCGGTCTGGACGTCCGTCGCGCCGATCTCGACGCCCTCTGGGCCACGATCGGGCTGGTGCCGCAGCGTCCGTTCCTCTTCTCCGGCACGATCGCGTCCAACCTGCGGTTCGGGCGGGAGGAGGCGACGGATGCCGAGCTGTGGCACGCACTCGACATCGCCCAGGCGAGCGACTTCGTGAGCCAGATGGACGGCGGACTGGACGCGCCCGTCTCTCAGGGCGGCACCAACGTCTCGGGCGGCCAGCGCCAGCGTCTCGCGATCGCGAGGGCCATCGTGCACCGGCCGCGCGTGCTCGTCTTCGACGACTCGTTCTCGGCGCTCGATCTCACCACCGACGCGAGACTGAGGCAGGCGCTGTGGCGCGAGCTGCCGGACGTCACGAAGATCGTCGTCGCCCAGCGCGTCTCGACGATCACCGACGCCGATCGCATCGTCGTGCTCGACGACGGCGGCATCGTGGGCCTCGGCACGCACGAGCAGCTGCTCGAGACGAGCCAGACCTACCGCGAGATCGTCGAATCCCAGCTCGGAGCGGAGGTGGCCCGATGAGCCCCGAACAGCAGGCCAGTCCCGAACAGCAGCCGAACACCGGAACGTCACCACGCCGGGGCCGCGCCCGCGACGCCATCGCAGAGCTGAGCCCCGAGGAGAAGCTCGAGATCGAGCTCGGCGAGCAGGCTCGCATCTCGGCCGACGACTGGAGCGGCGCGGTCGCCCCAGGAAAGGCCGCGCACTTCGGGCCGTCGTTCCGCCGGCTCATCGGGCTGCTGCGTCCCAACGCGGTCGGCTTCATCTTCGTGTCGATCCTCGGCTCGATCGGCGTCGTGCTGGCCGTGCTGTCGCCCAAGGTGCTCGGCGAGGCCACCAACATCCTCTTCGAGGGCGTCGTGTCGTCGATGGCGCCCGTCGGCGCCACCCAGGCGCAGGTGGTGCAGGGTCTCGAAGCCACGGGTGAGCAGGATCTCGCCAACATGGTGGCGGCGATGGAGCACTTCGTCCCCGGCGCCGGCGTCGACTTCCTGGCGCTCAGCCGGGTCCTGCTGATCGTGCTCGCGCTGTACTTCGCGTCGTCCCTTCTGATGTGGGTGCAGGGCTACGTCATCAACGTCATCATGGTGCGCGTCATGTGGCGCCTGCGCGAAGACGTCGAAGCCAAGATCAACCGCCTGCCGCTGCGCTACTTCGACCGGGTGCAGCGCGGCGAGCTGATCTCGCGCGTCACGAACGACATCGACAACATCACGCAGATGATGCAGCAGTCGCTGTCACAGGCGCTCACGAGTGTGCTCACCGTGATCGGCGTGCTCATCATGATGCTCACGATCTCGTGGCAGCTGACGCTCGTCGTGCTGGTGAGCTTCCCGCTCATGGCCGTGCTGTTCGGCGTCATCGGCCCGCGCTCGCAGAAGGCGTTCGGCATCCAGTGGCGCAAGGTCGGCCGCCTCAACGCACGCGTCGAGGAGTCCTTCTCCGGCCACGCACTGGTGAAGGTGTTCGGTCGCGAGCAGGCGGCGCGGGAGGCGTTCCGCGCCGAGAACGAGGAGCTCTACCAGGCATCCTTCAAGGCGCAGTTCCTGTCGAACATCATGATGCCCGCGATGATGTTCATCGGAAACCTGACGTACGTCGGCATCGCCGTCTTCGGCGCGCTCATGGTCGCGAGCGGTCAGCTGCGCCTCGGCGACGTGCAGGCATTCATCCAGTACTCGCAGCAGTTCACCCAGCCGCTGTCGGAGCTGGGCGGCATGGCTGCGGTCGTGCAGTCGGGCACCGCGTCGGCCGAGCGGGTGTTCGAGCTCCTGGACGAGAGCGAAGAGGAGCCCGACGCACCGGATGCCCCGGCACCGGTCGACGGCGACGGCACCATCGAGTTCCAGGACGTCGCCTTCTCGTACACGTCCGAGCGTCCGCTCATCCACGACCTGTCGTTCCGGGTCGAGCCGGGCCAGACGGTGGCGATCGTCGGTCCGACCGGCGCCGGCAAGACGACGCTCGTGAACCTGCTGATGCGCTTCTACGAGCTCGACGGCGGTCGCATCCTCCTCAACGGACAGGACATCGCGCTGCTGACGCGGCGGGACATCCGGGCCAAGACGGGCATGGTGCTGCAGGACCCGTGGCTGTTCGCAGGCACGATCCGCGAGAACATCCGCTACGGACGCGCTGACGCGACCGACGACGAGATCCTCGCTGCCGCGCGGGCCACGTACGTCGACCGCTTCGTGCACTCGCTGCCCGACGGCTACGACACGCTCCTCGACGAGGACGCGTCGAACATCTCGGCCGGCGAGAAGCAGCTCATCACGATCGCGCGCGCGTTCGTCGCGCAGCCGTCGGTGCTCATCCTCGACGAGGCGACCAGCTCCGTCGACACCCGCACCGAGCTGCTGCTGCAGCACGCCATGGCGGCGCTGCGCGAAGGCCGCACGTCGTTCGTGATCGCGCACCGCCTGTCGACGATCCGCGACGCCGACCTCATCCTCGTGATGGAGAACGGCGGGATCGTCGAGAAGGGCACGCACGACGAGCTCATCGTCGCGAAGGGCGCGTACTTCCGGCTCTACAACTCGCAGTTCGAGCAGGCGGCGACGGATCTCGACGAGGAGGCGCGCGCGCTGGCCGAGGCCGGCGAGCCGCTGACCGAGTCGGCCGACGACGCGACCGAGGACGAGTCGGCGAGAGTGATCTGACCGACCTCTGACGACGGATGCCGCGACCCGCGGTCACGCGCCGGGTCGCGGCATCCGTCGTTCCGGCCTGTCATCCCGCGCCGGCGTTCGGCGTCGGCTGAGCGGGATCGCGCCGGTGACCCCGCCGGGGCAGGTAGCGTTTTCCCATGGTCAATTACCGGTACCTCGGAAACAGCGGTCTCAAAGTCAGTGAGATCACCTACGGCAACTGGGTCACGCACGGCTCGCAGGTCGACGACTCGGCAGCCATCGCCACCGTCCACGCGGCGCTCGACGCCGGGATCACGACCTTCGACACCGCAGACGTGTACGCCAACACGCTGGCGGAAGAAGTCCTCGGCAAGGCGCTCACGGGTCAGCGCCGCGAATCGCTCGAGGTCTTCACCAAGGTCTACTTCCCGACCGGCCCCAAGGGCCCCAACGACACCGGCCTCAGCCGCAAGCACATCTTCGAGTCGATCAACGGGTCACTGAAGCGTCTCGGCACCGATTATGTCGACCTGTACCAGGCGCACCGCTTCGACTACGAGACGCCGCTCGAGGAGACGTTCCAGGCGTTCGCCGACGTCGTCCGTCAGGGCAAGGCGCTCTACATCGGTGTGTCGGAGTGGACGGCGGAGCAGCTGCGCGAGGGTCACGCGCTCGCCAAGAGCTACGGCATCCAGCTCATCTCGAACCAGCCGCAGTACTCGGCGCTGTGGCGCGTCATCGAGGGCAAGGTCGTGCCGGCCTCCGAAGAGCTCGGCATCTCGCAGATCGTCTGGTCGCCGATGGCCCAGGGTGTGCTGTCGGGCAAGTACCTCCCCGGTCAGCCGGTGCCCGAGGGCTCGCGCGCCACGGACGAGAAGAGCGGCGCGGGATTCATCAAGTCCTTCCTGCGCGACGAGGTGCTCGAGGCGGTTCAGGCGCTCAAGCCGGTGGCCGAGCAGGCCGGTCTGTCGATGCCGCAGCTCGCCATCGCGTGGGTGCTCCAGAACAAGAATGTCGCGTCGGCCCTGGTGGGGGCGTCGCGTCCGGAGCAGCTCGCCGACACGGTCAAGGCCTCGGGCGTCGTGCTCGACGCCGACACGATGGCCGCGATCGACACCGCGCTGTCGGGTGTCGTGTACGACGACGCCGAGAACACCTACACCGTCTCGCCCAAGACCCGCGTGGCCTGACGCTTCGGCAGGCACACGACCGTGATCACCAGCGCCGGCATCCTGCTCTATCGGCTCGCGCCCGACCTCGAGGTGCTCCTTGCACACATGGGCGGGCCGTTCTGGGTGAGCAAGGATGCCGGCGCCTGGTCGATCCCGAAGGGCGAGTTCGCCGAAGGTGACGAGAGCGCGCTGGATGCCGCGCGCCGCGAGTTCCGCGAGGAGCTCGGCGTCGACCCGCCCGAGCCTCCGTACGCCGAGCTGGGCACGTTCGCGTACTCGTCGGGCAAGCGGGTGACGGTGTTCATCGCCGACGGAGCGCGCTTCTCGCTCGACGAGCTCGCGTTCGGCGAGTTCGAGCTGGAGTGGCCGCCGCGCTCGGGGCGGACGGCGACGTTCCCGGAGGTCGACCGCGTGGAGTGGACGACCCCGGATGCCGCGCGCCAGCGACTCGTGAAGGGCCAGCGGCCCGCGATCGACGCGCTCGAGGCGCACCTCGCCGAGGCGTCCTCCTCCTCCTCCGCCTGACCGCCCCCGGCCCTCCTCGCCCCTCGCCCCTCGCCCCCTCGTCCCCCGTCACCCCGCGAGAGTGCATCTGGTGGACGAGAGGATGGGTGGTTCCCTGCCCCTCGTCCACCAGGTGCACTCTCGCGGGCTCTTGTGGGTCGGGCGAGGGCCGCGGAGACTGACCGGGTCGAATCCGCACGAGAGGAATCACCATGGCTCACGGCGACATCACGCACATCGACATCCCCGTCACCGATCTCAGCAAGGCGTCGGAGTTCTACTCGGGACTGTTCGGCTGGCAGATCGCAGAGGTGCCCGGCTACGAGGGCTACCCGATGTGGCGGGCGCCGAACCAGATCTCGGGCGGCGGCCTCGCGCCTCGCGAGGACGGCTTCACCCAGCCCCGCTCGTACGTCGAGGTGGACTCCATCGACGAGACGGTGGCCGCGGCGAAGGACGCCGGCGGCACGGTGCTGATGGAGAAGAACCAGATCTCGCCCACGAGCTGGTGGGCGGTCATCGGCGACCCCGACGGCAACGCGATCGGTCTGTACGAGGGCACCACCGAGAGCTGAGCCGAGGTCGAGCCCGTCGGCGCCCCGACGCGGCAGTTTCCAGCGACCGCGCCATCGCGATACGGCGCGCTCGCAGAGAACTGCAGCGCTCGCACGCGCGCGCCCGCGCACGGGTGAGCCCGAGGCCCGCCACTGCGCTCAGCCGAGCCGCAGAAGTGCACGGCGGACGGATGCCGGGGCCGGCGCAGGTCAGCGATCAGGCGAGTCGCAGATGCGGTCTGCGCGCGAGCGCGGCAGTTCCCGGCGAGCGCGCCATCGCGAGACGCCGCGCTCGCCGGGAACTGCAGCGCTCGCGCGCGCGTACCGGCTCAGGTGAGCCGGAGACGCGGGCGGTGAGCGGATGCCGCGGCCGACGCGGGTGCGCGCCGGCCGGCGGTCGCCGGGGTGAGCGGTCGAGTCGCGGTGGCGATCGCGTCGCCCGCGACATCTCGCAGCCGGACATCGCGCAGTGCCGGCGTCGCGCGGAGGCGTGAGGTGATCGCGCGCACGAGGGCCACGGGTGAACGCGGAGTCAAGGCCGGCGCGGCGTCCGGTGCGAGGCCGGCCAAGACCCCGGCGAGCAGGGGCCTGAGCGCTTCGTCGTGGGAACGGGCGTCGTCGGCGCCGATCCACGCGATGAGCTCGTCAATGGTCCAATCTGATGCGACTGGCCCGATCGTGGCGGATGCGGTGGCGTCTGACGTGAACATTGGACCAGAATGCGATGCTATGACGACTGTTCACAGGGCCAATGAGCGGCTGGTGGACCACCGGGTGGCACTCGGCGGCACGGTCGAGGCTTCCCGGCTGGCCGGTCGCCTCGGCCGGTGGGCGCACGGCGACGGCACCCTCACGGTCCAGCTCGCGCAGGCGATCGCCGCGCTCATCCACGGTGGCGAGCTGCGGCCCGGCGACCGCCTGCCGGCGGAGCGAGCGCTCGCGGGGGCGATCGCGGTCTCGCGCGGCACGGTCGTCGCGGCATACGCGCAGCTGAGCGAGGACGAGCTCGTCGAGCGGCGGCAGGGGAGCGGCACCCGGGTCGCCGGGCACCTCGGCGGTCCGTTGCCGACGCGGGAGCGCACCGCCCGCGGGGAGGGCCTGTTCTCGGCCCTGCCGTCGGGCATCGACCTGCTCCGCGCCGTGCCGGCGATGCCGCCGCTGGCCCTGGACATCGTGCGCGCGCACGCCCCGACCCTCGATCCGGTGACGCTGGCCGAGACCGATCCTGCCGGGCTGGCGATCCTCCGTGCGCGCCTGGCCGCACTGCTGGAGGAGGAGGGCACGCCGGCGACCGCCGCTCAGATCCTGGTGACGCACGGCGCCCAGCAGGCCATCAGCCTCGTGGTGGACGAACTCGTCTCACCCGGCGATGTCGTGCTCACCGAGTCGGTCACCTGGCCCGGCCTCGCCGACTCGGTGCGCCGGCGCGGGGGCCACGTTCAGGGCGTGACGATCGGCCCCGACGGCATCGATGTGGACGAGCTCGAGGCGGCGATCGTGGCGTTGCGCCCCGTGCTCGTCGCCGTGAACCCGCACCACCACAACCCGACGGGCACGCGCCTGCCGGCGGCGGGACGGCAGCGGATCGCCGACCTGTCGGCGGAGTACGGCGTGCCGGTGCTCGAGGATCGCGTGCTCGCGCACGTCTCGTTCGACGGGGTGGTGCCGCCGACGCTCGCCGCCCTGCGCCCGGACGCCCCGATCATCGTCGCCGATTCGCTGTCGAAGTGGTGCTGGTCGGGGCTGCGTGTCGGCTGGCTGCGCGCCGATCCCGTGCTGGTGCGCCGCCTGCGGGCGCTCCGCCAGCTCGTGGATCAGTCGACCAGCGTTCCGGCTCAGCTCCTCGCCCTCGACCTCGTCGAGGAGGCGCGGGCGCTGCGGCGCTCCGTGAGCGAGACGCATGCCCTCGCGTCCGCCCAGTTGATCGCCGCGATGGCGGAGCACCTGCCCGAGTGGGAGGTGACACCGCCGCGCGGCGGGCTGGCCGTTTGGGCGCGACTGCCCGTGGGATCGGCGACGGCGCTCTCCCGCATCGCCTCGATGCGCGGCGTGGCGGTCGCGGGCGGCACCGAGTTCACGGCATCCATCACCTACGACGACCACATCCGGGTTCCCTACACGGCACCGGAGGCGCTGCTGCAGGAGGGCGTGCGACGGCTCGGCGAGGCGTGGCGGGAGTATCGGGCGCAGCTCTGAGCGACTTCGGCGCCGTCCGCGATTCCCTCGCAGCCGCCGTGACTCGGGCATCTGCCGGGAATCGTGTTCGTCGGCGCGAAGCGTCCGATTCCGGGCAGATCGCCGAGGTTCGGCTCCTGTCGACCCCCGGCGGGAGGGCCGGGCGCAGCTCCGAGCTCAGCGGCCGTTCTTGGGGCGCGTCGAGACGTCGATGCGGTCCTGCGCGCCGAGCGACGACCATGCGCTCGCGGTGCCCTTCGCCGCGTGCTCCGAGGCTCGCACGGCCCGTTCGTCGGCCCACGCGTTGAGCACGTGGCCCGAATGCCCACGGACGTGCTCGAGCACGACGTCGGGCAGACCGGCGGCGCGGCGGGCGTCGCGCGCGACGATCAGCTGCTCGAGGATGTCGACGTTCTTCGTCGGCGCACCGGTCGAGGTCTTCCAGCCGCGGCGGCGGTGGCCGTCCATCCACTTCGTGTAGGTGTCGATCGCGTACTTCGAGTCGGCCTGCACGACGAGGTTCTGGACGTCGGAGTGGTCCTCGATCGCCTTGAGAAGGCCCATCAGCTCGCCGACGTTGTTCGTGCCCAGCGGGATCGCCCCGGCGGCCCAGTGCCCGTCCTCACCGACCCACGCCCAACCCGTCGGCCCGGGGTTGCCCTTGCAGGCTCCGTCGGTGGCAACGATGTAGGAGGTCGCGTCAGTCACTCGGGCAAGGCTACCGTGCGCCCGAGGAGCGCTCGGCCCGCCATTCCGCCGCGAGGTGCGGCATCCGTTCCGCCAGATACCTCAGGAAGTCGGCGACGTCGCGCGCTCTCGCAACGGATGCCGGCGCGCCGTCGTTGGCGTCGGCGATGCGGTCGATGTGGCCGGCGAGCGCGGAGTAGAGCGGGGCGTTCGCCGTGATCATCCCCGACCACGCGTCGTCGGTCAGGTCGTAGCGGTCGCGCCGGTCTCCGGGCCGCGACAGCCGCTGGATCAGCCGCATCGACACCAGGTATCGCACCGCTCCCGACACCGCCGCCGCCGACACTCCCAGGCGGTCGCCGAGCTCGGCCGCGGTGTAGCCCTCGTCGGGCGAGCCGACGAGGGCCATCATCACGCGTGCGGGCATGCGCGCCATGCCGGCGCCGGTCAGCATCGCTGCCGCCTGCTCGGCGGCGTCGACGCCGGGATGCTCGCTGGTCACATCGCCCCCTTCGATGACTATCCTCCCGCTTCGAGTTCCCGCCGGCGCATCAGCCCGAGGGATGCAACGGCGCCGGCGACGATCGCGAGCAGCAGCCACCACATCCCGCGCAGATCCACCGCGCTCTCGCTCGGCACGGGGGCGACAGAGAACGGAGACAGGTTCGTCACCCACTCGGGGAGGCCCAGGAGCGGCCCGAAGAGCCCGAACACGATCGCGACAGTGATGAGCGTCCACCCGAGCGGGATGGTCCATCGCGGCGCGATCGTGAAGACGAGCGCCGTCAGGACGAGGAACACGGAGGCCGCGATGACCTGACCCCATGCGGCGACGAAGGCGTCGCCGGTCAGATCGGCGCCGTTCTCGTTGCCCGTGGCGCCGGCCCATGCCCCGACGAACGCGGCAGCGCACGTCAGGACGATGGCGATGAACCCGACGACCACGAAGTCGGCGAGCCATCTCACCCGCTGCACGGGGGAGGCGAGGACAGGTTCCGCGGTGCCGTGCGCCTCCTCCTGCCGGGCCCGGGCGACCGTCTGCACACCGGCGCACGCGGCGAGCAGCCCCACCATCGTGAAGAACACCACGACGACCGCCTGTTCGAGGTCGGCTTCGGCCGACAGGGACTTGAGCATGTCGGCGACGGCCGGGTTGTCCGCGCCCATCTCGTTCACGACGGCCCCGAGCGATGTGGAGAGCGCGCCCGCGAAGAACGCGCCCGCCATCCATCCGATCGTGGATCCGGTGGCCAGCTTCGCCACGAGCGCCGTGGGCGATGACAACGTGGAGCGGGCGTCGGTGCGGCCCGGGCGTTCGGGGACGATGCCGGCCCCGAGGTCGCGCACGGACTGGAGAGCGAGCGCGGCCCCCGCGAACAGGACGAACGCGCCCAGGCACAGGAGTGCGGGCCACCAGAGGTTCTCGTCGAACGCGCGGGTGTTCTCAGCCCATCCGAACGGCGAGAGCCAGGTCAGCCAGGAACTCTCCATATGGGTGAGGTCGTCGCTCGGAGTGCCGAGGGCGTTGCCGATGCCGGCGAGGAAGTACGTCACCAGAAGCACCCACACGGCCAGGGAGTTCGCGCCGCGCGACGTGCGCATGAGCTGCGCCGAGAAGAGGGCGATGCCGAGGTACGTCAGCCCGCCGCACGCGGCGGTGAACCCGGCCAGCCAGGATCCCTCGGCCGGCGACCCGCCGCTGAGGAAGGCGGCCGCGACGAGGATGCCGAGCACGAGGTTGGCGAGCACGCCGTGGACGATGGTCGCGACCGTCGGCATGCTTCTTCCCGCGGTCGTCGCCGCGACGAGCTCGAGGCGCCCCGCCTCCTCGTCGCCGCGCGTGTGCCGCACAGCGAGGAAGGAGCTCATGAAGGCGGCCATCATCACGAGGAAGGGCATCAGGAGGAAGACGATGAAGGCCTGCTCACCCGGGCCGGACGGCAGCCCACGGAACAGGAGGATCACCGGGTTGGCCATGACGGTGGCCAGCAGCGCCGTGCGCTCCTGCTCCGTGCCGTAGGTGCTTGCGGCGCCGGACAGGCCCGCGAGGGCCAGCGCCATGGTGCCGACGATCCACAGCGTCAGCTGCAGCCAGTCCCGCCGGAGCCGCTGCCCGAGCAGGGTCGTGAGGCGGCTCATCGCCCGTTCCCCTCCAGCGCAGCGAGGTCGTCGCCGTAGTGGCGCAGGAAGAGCTCCTCGAGCGAGGGCGGCGCCACGCGAAGCCCGGCGACTCCCAGGCGCGAGAGCTCCGGGAGCACGCCCGTGACCTGGTCGCTGTCGACCGTGAAACGGACGCGGCCGTCCTCGACGAGGGCGTCGTGCGCGGCCGGGAGCGCTGCGACGGGTGCGGCATCCGTCCCCTCGTACGAGACCTCCGTGCGGGTGAGGTGACGCATGTCCGCGAGGGTCCCGCTCTCGACGATCCGTCCGGCGCGGATGATCGATACGCGATCGCACAGCTGCTCGACCTCCGACAGGATGTGGCTCGACAGCAGCACGGTCGCACCGCCGGCGTGGACGCGGGCGACCTCGCGCCGGAACATCACGTCCATGAGCGGGTCGAGTCCGCTCGTCGGCTCGTCGAGGATGTACAGGTCGGCGGGCACCGCGAAGGCGGCGATGAGCGCGACCTTCTGCCGGTTGCCCTTGGAGTAGGCGCGACCCTTCTTGCGCGGGTCGAACTGAAAGGCCTCCATGAGGCGGGCCTTCTCGTTGACGTAGGCCTTGTGGTGGCGAGAGGCCCCGCGCAGCCGCGCGAGAAGGTCGATCGACTCGCCCCCGGACAGGTTGGGCCACACACTCACGTCCCCCGGGATGTAGGCGACCCGTCGGTGGATCGCCACCGCGTCGCGCCACGGGTGAAGACCGAAGACGGATGCCTCGCCGCCGGTCTTGCGCGCGAGTCCCAGCAGGACGCGGATGGTGGTGGACTTGCCGGCCCCGTTGGGTCCGAGGAACCCGTGGACCTGACCCTCGTCGACGCTGAGGTCGAGCCCGTCGAGGGCGTGGACGCGGCCGTAGTGCTTGGTGAGGCCGCTGGTGCGGATGATCGTGGACATGGCGCTGAGGCTACGCCGAATTCACAAATTCCTGAATATCCCTCACGCTTTCCTCACGATCGCACTGGCGTTGTATACGTTGGTGCCCGAACTTGGCGTCGACGGTGCGCCCCGGCCTGCTTATGTATACACTGGCGAGGGTGTGGAACGAGGAGGTGGTGCGGATGCGGGCCAGCGACCGCGCGTACGCGACACTCCTCGACGAGATCCAGTCCGGCATCCTGCGCCCCGGCGCCGTCCTCGGCGAGGTCGAGCAGGCCGCCCGGCTCGGGGTCAGCCGCACCCCGCTGCGCGAAGCGCTCGGCCGCCTCGCCGCCGACGGGCTCGTCGCGCAGCAGTCGCCGCGCGTGACGGTGGTGACGGCGATCGACGCGGGTGACATCCGCGAGATCTTCGAGGTGCGTCGCGCCCTCGAGGAGTCCGCTGCCCGTCTCGCCGCCGAGCGCGGCGATGCCGCCGCCTTCTCGGAGCTCGCGCGCTCGTTCGCGCGCGTCGACCTCGCAAGCGCGGAGACGGATGCCGCGGACACCGCCCACCGTTCCCGCAGTGACGACGGCACCGACGCCTACTACGCCCTCATCGAGCGCTTCGACCTCGCACTCGACGCGGCGGTCGCCAACGACTACCTGACTGCGGCACTGCGCACCGTGCGCACGCACCTCGTGCGCGTGCGACGGCTGGCGCGCGACAATCCCGCCCGGCTGGCCGCATCCGTCGCCGAGCACCGCTTGATCGCGGCCGCGATCGGCGCGCGCGACGCGGATCTCGCCGCACACGCCACGCATGTGCACCTGCACAACGCGCTCCACAGCATCCTCGAATCCCTCCGCGCTTCGACGGGCTCGGCGACCGGCACGGCCCCCGCGGCCGCGACCGGCGCTGCGACCGCCCCGGTCCTCGCGACCGGTCAGCTTCCTGAGTCCGTCGAAGGGCCCGCACCAGTGAAAGGCCGGTCATGACCGTCATCCACCACCTCCGCGTCCACCGCAGCGACGAGAACCTCGCGCGCGAGGGGCAGCTCGCCTGGCACATCGCCGAGATCGCCGCCGACCCCGTGGCCGTCGACGAGGACGTGGTCGACATGATCATCAACCGCGTGATCGACAACGCGGCGGTGGCCGCGGCATCCCTCACCCGTGCACCGGTGAGCGCCGCCCGCCAGCAGGCCCTCGACCACGCCGTGTCGGTCGGCGGCTCGGGCGCGACAGTGTTCGGCTGCGCGCTCGACCGCAAGACCAGCCCCGAGTGGGCGGCCTGGGCGAACGGGGTCGCCGTGCGCGAGCTCGACTACCACGACACGTTCCTCGCGGCCGAGTACTCGCACCCGGGCGACAACATCCCGCCCATCGTGGCCGTCGCGCAGCACGTCGGCGCCGACGGTGCCGCACTCGTGCGCGGGCTCGCGACGGGCTACGAGATCCAGATCGACCTGGTGCGTGCGATCAGCCTGCACAAGCACAAGATCGACCACGTCGCGCATCTGGGCCCGTCGGCGGCGGCCGGCATCGGGACGCTCCTCGGCCTCGATGTCGAGACGATCTACCAGGCGGTCGGCCAGGCACTGCACACCACGACGGCGACGCGGCAGTCGCGCAAGGGCGAGATCTCCACGTGGAAGGCGCACGCCCCCGCCTTCGCCGGCAAGATGGCGGTCGAGGCCGTCGACCGGGCGATGCGCGGCGAGACGTCGCCCAGCCCCATCTACGAGGGCGAGGACGGGGTCGTCGCGTGGCTGCTCGACGGACCCGACGCCACCTACGAGGTGCCGCTGCCGGGTGCGGGCGAGTCCAAGCGCGGCATCCTGGATTCGTATACGAAGGAGCACTCGGCCGAGTACCAGGCGCAGGCCTGGATCGACCTCGCCCGCAAGCTCCACGGCGAGCACCCCGTGCTTCGACAGGCTCAGCAACCGGGTTCTGAGGTCAACGTCGAGTCGATCGTGCTGCACACCTCGCACCACACGCACTATGTGATCGGCTCGGGCGCGAACGACCCCCAGAAGTACGACCCGACGGCCTCGCGCGAGACGCTCGACCACTCGATCCCGTACATCTTCGCGGTCGCGCTGCAGGACGGCGGCTGGCACCACGTCGACTCGTACCTGCCGTCGCGGGCGGGCCGCGAAGACACCGTCGCGCTGTGGCACAAGATCACCACGGCGGAGGATCCCGAGTGGACGCGCCGCTACCACTCGGAGGACCCGAACGAGAAGGCGTTCGGCGGCCGCGTCGAGATCCGGCTGACGAACGGCGAGACGATCGTCGATGAGATCGCCGTCGCCGACGCCCACCCGCTCGGCGCGCGGCCGTTCGCGCGCGAGGACTACGTGCGCAAGTTCCGGCTGCTGGCGGAGCCCGTGCTCACCGCCGACGAGATCGAGCGCTTCCTCGGTCTCGCCCAGCGGCTGCCCGAACTGACACCCGAAGAGGTGCAGCAGCTGACGATCGTCGCCGACTTCGGCGTCCTCGCCGGTGCCCCGGCCCCGAAGGGGCTGTTCTGATGCGCCTCGACACGCTCAGCGACCGGGGGTCGGACTCCCGGTCGTCCAGCGAGCGAGTAACGAGCGAGACTCGACGGCCCCAGCCCACGAGGAGCCTCTGATGCTGTACTCCACCGTCCCCGCGCACGAGAAGCGCCGGCTGTTCCGCGAGCGGCTCGCGACCGGGGAGCTGCTCCGCTTCCCCGGCGCGTTCAACCCGCTGAGCGCCCGGCTCATCGAGCGCAAGGGCTTCGAGGGCGTCTACATCTCGGGCGCCGTCCTCAGCGCCGATCTCGGCCTGCCCGACATCGGCCTGACGACGCTGACCGAGGTCGCCGGGCGTGGGCAGCAGATCGCGCGGATGACCGACCTGCCGGCGATCATCGACGCCGACACGGGCTTCGGTGAGCCGATGAACGTGGCGCGGACGATCCAGACGCTCGAGGACGCGGGCCTTGCGGGCACCCACATCGAGGACCAGATCAACCCGAAGCGCTGCGGCCACCTCGACGGCAAGGCCGTCGTCGACGAGGACACCGCCATCAAGCGCATCCGGGCTGCGGCGGACGCTCGGCGCGACCCGAACTTCCTCATCATGGCGCGCACCGACATCCGCGCCGTGGAGGGGATGGATGCCGCCACCGACCGTGCGAAGGCCCTCGTCGATGCGGGAGCCGATGCCGTCTTCCCCGAGGCGATGCGGACGCTCGAGGAGTTCGCCGCGATCCGGGCGGCCGTGGACGTGCCGATCCTCGCCAACATGACGGAGTTCGGCAAGTCCGACCTGTTCTCGGTCGACCAATTGCGCGACGTCGGCGTGAACATGGTCATCTGGCCGGTGTCGCTGCTGCGGATCGCGATGGGCGCGGCATCCCGTGCACTCGATACGCTCATCGAGGACGGGCACCTCGCTTCGAAGCTGGGGGAGATGCAGCACCGGGCCGACCTCTACGACCTCATCGACTACGAGCAGTACAACCACTTCGACCAGGACGTCTTCAACTTCCAGATTCAGCGGTGACACACCCCGTTCCGCAGTCACAAACCGCCCCGATCCAGGATCCGGATCGACGCGTTGTGACGGCGGAGCCGGAGTGAAGAGGCAAAGGAGCAGAGCATGACCGAACCCGACATCAAGAAGGGACTCGCGGGCGTCGTCGTCGACTACACGGCGGTCTCGAAGGTCAACCCCGAGACGAACTCGCTGCTGTACCGCGGATATCCGGTGCAGGAGCTCGCCGCGACGCAGTCGTTCGAGGCCGTCGCGTACCTGCTGTGGCACGGCGACCTGCCGACCGACGTGCAGCTGGCTCAGCTGCGCGCCACGGAGCGGGCCTACCGCCACCTCCCGGCCGATGTGCGCGCTGCGATCGACCTCGTGCCGATCGATGCGCACCCCATGGACGAGGTGCGCACCGCCGTGAGCCTCATCGGCGCCCGCGATCTCGCCGGCACCGGCTCGGTGCTCGAGGTGAGCGGCAGCGCGGAGGAGAACCTGGCACGCAGCGTCCGGCTGTTCGCGGTGATCCCGGCGATCGTCGCCTACGGTCAGCGTCGCCGCCGTGGCCAGCAGCCGATCGCCCCGCGCGACGATCTCGACTACGCGGCGAACTTCGTGTGGATGACGTTCGGCGAGGAGGCCGACCCGGTCGTCGTCGATGCCTTCAACCGCTCGATGGTCCTGTACGCCGAGCACTCCTTCAACGCCTCGACCTTCACGGGCCGCGTGATCGCATCGACGCTGAGCGACCTCTACTCGGCGGTCGTCGGTGCCATCGGCGCCCTCAAGGGGCCGCTGCACGGCGGCGCCAACGAGGCAGTCCTGCACATCTTCGACGAGATCGGCACGGCTGAGAATGTCGGGCCGTGGCTCGACGAGGCGCTCGCGGAGAAGCGCAAGATCATGGGCTTCGGGCACCGCGTCTACAAGCGCGGCGACTCCCGCGTGCCGACGATGAAGGCCGCCCTCGACACCCTCGTCGAGCACTACGACCGGCCCGACGTGGCCGCGCTCTACGACACCCTCGAGTCGGAGTTCGTGTCGCGGAAGGGCATCTACCCGAACCTGGACTACCCCTCGGGCCCGGCCTACAACCTCATGGGCTTCGACACGCTCACCTTCACGCCGCTCTTCGTCGCCGCGCGGGTCACCGGCTGGACCGCGCACATCATGGAGCAGCTCGCCTCGAACGCGCTCATCCGCCCGCTGTCGGAGTACAACGGCCCCGATGAGCGCCACATCGAGGGCTATGTCCCGGATGCCGCGATCCTCGCCGTCGCCGACCGCGACGAGGAAGCGGCGGGCTGACCGGATGAGCCTCTGGCACGGTGCGGATGCCGTCGATCTGGGCGCGATGGCGGCGGGAACGCTCATCGAGAACCTCGGCATCGAGATCGTCGAGATCCGCGACGACGCCCTGGTGGGGCGCATGCCGGTGGACCGTCGCACGGTGCAGCCGGCGGGTGTCCTGCACGGCGGGGCATCCGTCGCGCTGGCCGAGACGCTGGCGTCGTGGGCCGGCTATCTCGCCGTGGACCGCGAGCGGTTCCACGTCGTGGGCCAGGAGATCAACGCCAATCACATCCGCCCCGTCTCGTCGGGCTGGGTGACGGCGACGGTGACGCCGGTCAACATCGGTCGTCGCGTGCACGTGTGGGAGATCCGCATCGTCGACGAGGCCGGCAAGCTCGTGTGCATCTCCCGGTGCACGCTCGCCGTCATCGAGCAGCGCAGCACCTACTCGACGCCCGAGACGCGCGGCTGATGACGGATGCCGCGGCCCGCGGCATCCGGGGCCGTCCTAGGCTCTGAGGAGGAGGCATTCATGCGCAGCGCAGTCATCGTCGACGTCGTCCGCACCCCGTCCGGGCGCGGCAAGCCCGCGGGAGCGCTGAGCGGGGTGCACCCGGTCGACCTCGTCGCCGGAGTGCTCACGTCGCTGCTCGAGCGCAGCGGGCTGGAGTCCCGGCAGATCGACGACGTGCTCATGGGATGCGTCAGCCAGATCGGCGATCAGTCCCTCAACATCGCGCGGCAGGCCGTGCTCGCGGCCGGCTTCGACGAGACGGTGCCCGCGGTGACGATCGACCGCCAGTGCGGATCGAGCCAGCAGGCGGCGCACTTCGCGGCGCAGGGCGTGATCGCCGGGGCGTACGACATCGTGATCGCTGCGGGCGTCGAGTCGATGAGCCGCGTGCCGCTGGGCTCCTCGGCACACGGCGGTACGGTCTCGCAGGGCGTGGCGCACCGCTACCCGGACGGCCTCGTGAACCAGGGCGTGTCGGCGGAGCTCATCGCGCAGCGGTGGGGATTCGCCCGCGACGAGCTCGACGCGTTCTCGGCCGAGTCGCATCGGCGGGCGGCGGATGCCTGGACCCGTGGCGCGTTCGATTCGCAGGTGATCCCGGTGCTCGCCGGTGACGCCGATGCTGTCGCGTTCGACGAGACGGTGCGCGCGGGGACGACCGTCGAGTCGCTGGCCGGACTGAGATCCGCCTTCCGCACCGACGCGCTCGCCGCGCGCTTCCCCGACCTCGACTGGCGCATCACCGCGGGCAATTCGTCACCGCTCACGGATGCGGCATCCGCCGTCCTCATCATGAGCGAGGAGAAGGCCGCCGAGCTCGGCCTGACGCCGCGGGCGCGCTTCCACTCGTTCGCGGTCGTCGGCGACGATCCGATGATGATGCTGACGGGGCCGATCGCCGCGACGCGGCGAATCCTCGAGCGCGCGGGGCTGGGCGTCGACGACCTCGACGCCTACGAGGTGAACGAGGCGTTCGCCTCGGTGCCGCTCGCGTGGCTGCGCGAACTCGGCGCCGACCCCGCGAAGCTCAACCCGTGGGGCGGCGCGATCGCCCTCGGCCACGCCGTCGGCGCATCGGGTACGCGCCTGCTCGGCACGCTCGTGTCGTACCTCGAGGCGACCGGCGGCCGCTACGGCCTGCAGACGATGTGCGAGGGCGGCGGCATGGCCAACGCCACGGTCATCGAACGGCTCTGAGATCGAACGGCGCTGAGGTCGACCGGCGCTGACGGCCCCGACGGGGTCACGCGGTCTACGATGGGCCTGACCTGACGACGACGGCGTCGCCGATCCCATCGCTGACTGCATATCGGGAGTGTCATGTCCGAGACCCGCGTCACGTCCGAGGCCACTGCCGCGCCGATCATGACCCACCGCATGATCATGTTCGTCATCTTCGGGCTGATGGCGGGCATGTTCCTGTCGGCACTCGACCAGACGGTGGTGGGCACGGCCATCCGGACGATCGGCGACGACCTGCACGGTCTCAGCCAGCAGGCCTGGGTGACAACGGCCTACCTGATCGTCTCGACCATCTCGACGCCGATCTACGGCAAGCTGTCCGACATCTTCGGCCGGCGGCCGCTGTTCATCATCGCGATCGTCATCTTCGTGATCGGGTCGATCCTGGCGGCGTTCGCCACCTCGATGCTCGAGCTGGCCGCGTTCCGCGCCGTGCAGGGCCTCGGTGCCGGCGGCCTCATGTCGATGCCGCTCGCGATCATGGGCGACATCCTCGCGCCCCGCGAGCGCGCCAAGTACCAGGGCTACTTCCTCGCCGTCTTCGGTGTCTCCAGCCTGCTGGGGCCGCTCATCGGCGGACTGTTCGCCGGTGCCGACCAGATCCTGGGGATCGCCGGCTGGCGCTGGGTCTTCCTCATCAACGTGCCGATCGGGCTCGTGGCGCTGGGCATCGTGGTGCGGTTCCTGCACATCCCGAAGCGGCCCCCTCACTCGGTGCGCATCGACTGGTGGGGCGCCACCACTGTCATCATCGCGCTCGTGCCGCTCCTGCTGGTCGCCGAGCAGGGCCGCGAATGGGGCTGGGAATCGCCGCTCGCCATCGGGTGCTACATCGTCGGCGGCCTCGGGGTCATCGCGTTCATCATCGTCGAGGCCGTCATGAAGGACGACGCCCTCATCCCCCTGAAGCTGTTCCGCTCGTCGACGTTCTCGATGGCGACCGTCATCGGCGTGTTCGTCGGGTTCGGCATGTTCGGAGCGATGCTGACGATCCCGCTGTACCTGCAGCTCGTGCTCGGCTCGACGCCCACCGAGAGCGGTCTGCAGATGCTGCCGATGATCCTCGGCATGATGATCGCCTCGATCGGCAGCGGCCAGATCATCTCCCGCACCGGGCGGTACCGCATCTTCCCGATCCTGGGCACGGCATTCCTGTCGATCGGCTTCTTCTGGCTGACGCATCTGCAGTACGACACGTCGTACTGGTTCATGGCGGGCGGCATGCTGGTGATCGGCCTGGGCCTCGGCCAGTTGATGCAGACCCTCACCATCGCGAGCCAGAACTCGGTCGGCCTCCGCGACATGGGCGTGGCGACCAGTTCCTCGACGTTCTTCCGGCAGATCGGCGGCACCCTCGGCACGGCCGTCCTCCTGTCGCTGATGTTCGCACTCATGCCGCAGAACATCCAGGTCTCGTTCGCCGACGAAGCGACCTTGACCTCGGCGCTCGACGCGGCGTTCGACCCCGAGGTCGCAGACGCGCCCGAGAACGCCGACATCATGGCGAAGATCTACACGCCCATCGTCACCGAGACGACCGACGCGACCACGGCGAAGCTGCAGGAGGGCATGGATCAGGCGACGGATGCCGCCACCCAGGCGGTGGCCGACCAGGTCGAGGCCGGGCAGATCCCTCCCGCGCGGCAGGCGGCGGCGACCGAGGCGGCCGTCGCGCAGGCCCAGCAGGCGGCGCTGACCGAGATGCAGAAGCAGGTGCCGGTCGCCCGTGTCTCGGATGACGGACAGGTGAGCCTGGACTTCTCGGACGCCGACGAGCGCGCCGAGTTCGTCGACACGCTGGTGCCGACGCTGCTCGACCAGTTCGCCGACGGCGGCGGCGACTCGCAGATCGATGACAGCACGATCGACGACACCTCCTTCCTCGTCGGCGCCGACCCGCGCTTGAGCAAGCCGCTGCTGGTGGCGTTCAACGACTCGGCGGTGTCGGTGTACTGGGTGGCGATGTGGGTCGTGATCATCGCCTTCGTGCTGTCGCTGTTCTTCAAGACGCCGCCGCTGCGGGCGAAGTCCGCGCTGCAGGAGGCGGTCGACGACGACGCGGCGCTCTCGGCCCAGCGGGCGGCGAATCAGACCGGAGCACCGGTCGACATCGACACCGGCGGCATCCGCGTTCCTGCCGGGGCCGGGGCGGGGGCAGCGCCGCTCACCCGTCGGGAGGCGCGCGAGGCCCGACTGGCCGAGTGACCGGAGCCCCGGTCGCCGGTCAGGCCGGCTCCGTCGTGCGGATCAGGCCGCAGTTCGCGCACGACCAGGCGACGAGGAATCGCTCATCGTCGAGGATCTCGAACCTCAGGGGATCCCCGCAGGTCGGGCACGCTCGTGGATCGGGCGCCTGCGTCATCCCCTCAGCCTAGG
Organism: Microbacterium sp. ZW T2_14; assembly: GCF_044987405.1. NCBI lineage: Bacteria > Bacillati > Actinomycetota > Actinomycetes > Micrococcales > Microbacteriaceae > Microbacterium > Microbacterium sp. ZW T2_14. The sequence continues at coordinate 40,395 of NZ_JBJDRK010000035.1, forward strand.
CATCGCGGGCGGCACGGCGGCCCCTCTCGCCGCAGTCGCTTCCCCGCTCGCGCGCAGCTCGGCGCCGCCGCGGTTCGGCGAAACAAAGTGCAAGCGGTTGCGACAACGCCGACTGAACGGATGCCGGGAGCGGCGGCATCCGCCAGATGAAAGCGTTCTCATGATGTAAGCGCTTGCAGTTCCGGTGAACTCGCTGTTAGTGTCGGCGGCACACTGCACCATGGGCACGTCGGCGTGCCCACCGCCCCACCCCAGGAGCTTCCGTGTCGAAGTCGACCCGTCCCCGTGCCCGCATCGCGGCCGCCGCCCTTGCGGCGGCCGCCCTCGTCCTCACCGGGGGAGCGGTCGCCATCGCCCCCGCTGCCGCGGCGGAGCGCACGTTCGCGCTCGTCGGCAGCCTGCAGTCCGAGCTCGGCTGCTCGGCCGACTGGCAGCCGGAATGCGCCGCCACCGAGCTCGCGGCGACGGACGCGACCGGCGTCTACGCCGCCGAGTTCGAGGTGCCCGCCGGCACGTACGAGTACAAGGTGGCGGTCAACGACGCGTGGGACGAGTCGTATGGGCTGAACGGCGGCACCGACAACATCCCGCTCACCGTCGCCGGCCCGGCGAGCCTGCGGTTCCTCTTCGACGACGCCACGCATCGCGTCGGCGTCGAGGTGCAGAGCCTGCGCGCCGGCTACACCGCCGACGACGACGCGCTGGTCGCGCCGCCGGTGCGCCAACCGGGCAGCCAGGAGCAGTTCTACTTCGTGATGACCGACCGCTTCGCGAACGGCGACGCCAGCAACGACGCCGGCGGGCTGACCGGCGACCGCCTGACGACGGGCCTCGACCCGACGGACAAGGGGTTCTACAACGGCGGTGACATCGCGGGCCTCCGCGAGAAGCTGGACTACATCGACGACCTCGGCACCACCGCCATCTGGCTCACGCCGAGCTTCAAGAACAAGCCGGTGCAGGGGGTCGGCGCCAACGCGAGCGCGGGCTACCACGGCTACTGGATCACCGACTTCACGCAGATCGATCCGCACCTCGGCACCAACGCCGAGCTGGAGGCGCTCATCGCCGAGGCGCACGCCAAGGGCATCAAGGTCTACTTCGACATCATCACGAACCACACCGCCGACGTGGTCGACTACGCCGAGAAGCAGTACGGCTACATCGATCAGGCGACCTCGCCCTACACGGACGCCCAGGGCGCCGCCTTCGACCCGCACACCTACGCCGGCACCGACACGTTCCCGGCGCTCGACCCGGCGACGTCGTTCCCTTACACGCCGGTGATCGCCGACGCCGACAAGGACCTCAAGGTGCCGGCGTGGCTGAACGACCCGACGCTCTACCACAACCGCGGCAACTCGACGTGGGCCGGCGAGTCCGTCACGTACGGCGACTTCGACGGCCTCGACGACATCATGACCGAGAGCCCCACGGTCGTGAACGGGTTCGTCGACGTCTACCAGCAGTGGATCGACCTCGGCATCGACGGCTTCCGCATCGACACCGCGAAGCACGTGAACTTCGAGTTCTGGCAGCAGTGGTCGACCCAGGTGCTCGAGTACGCCCGCACGGTGGCGAAGAAGCCGGACTTCTTCATGTTCGGCGAGGTCTACGACGCCGACCCGGTCAAGCTCTCGCCCTATGTCCGCCAGACCGACATGTCGAGCGTGCTCGACTTCACCTTCCAGAGCGGCGCCACGTCCTACGCGAAGGGCGGCTCGGCCGCGCTGCTGCAGAACCTCTACGCCGGCGACGACCACTACACGACCCCGCACTCGTCCGCGACGGCGCTGCCGACCTTCCTCGGCAACCACGACATGGGCCGCGCGGGCTTCTTCCTGAAGGACGCCGACCACGCCGCCCAGCGCGACCTGCTGGCGCACGACCTGATGTTCCTGGGTCGCGGCCAGCCGGTGGTGTACTACGGCGACGAGCAGGGCTTCGTCGGAACCGGCGGCGACAAGGACGCCCGCCAGTCGCTCTTCGCCAGCGAGGTGCCGTCGTACCAGAGCCAGAGCCTCATCGACGGCACGACCGCAGGGTCGGTCGACCGCTACGACACCTCCGCGCCGATCTACACGCACATCGCCGGGCTCGCGGCCCTGCGCGAGGCGCACCCCACCTTGGTGACGGGCGCCCAGATCGAGCGTCACGCCGACGACGGCGCCGGCGTGTACGCCTTCTCACGCGTCGACCGCGAGGACAAGGTCGAGTACCTCGTCGCCCTCAACAACACCACGGCCGACAAGACGGTCGACGTCACGACCCTCACCGCCGACGCGTCGTTCGCACCGGTCTACGGCACCACCGCGGCGATCTCGACGGATGCCGCGGCCGCGGCATCCGTCACCGTGCCGGCCCTCTCGGCCGTCGTGTATCGCGCCGACCAGACCGTGACCGCCCGCGCGGAGGCATCCGCGATCACCGTGGCGGTGCCGGCGGCCGGGGCCGGACTCACCGGTTCGGCGGCGATCGGGGTCGACATCGACGCCACCTCTGCGCAGCCCGCGACGTGGCAGGAGACGAGCTTCGCGTGGCGCGTCGTCGGGTCCGGCGAGTGGCACGCCCTCGGCACGGCCGAAGACACTGCGCCCGGCGTCTTCCACGATGTCGACGGCCTCGCCGCCGGCACGCTGATCGAGTACCGTGCCGTGACGACGGATGCCGCGGGCCACCACGCCGCCGCCTCGACCTACGCGTCAGTGGGTAACCGCGTCAGCCTCGGCGTCGACGAGACGCCCGAGGAGCCGGAGGAGCCGGAGCCCCAGACGCCGACCGAGTACGGCGCGGTGAGCGTCGCCGGCAGCTTCAACGACGAGGCCGGGTGCCCCGGAGACTGGCAGCCCGACTGCGCCGCGGTGCAGATGACGAAGGTGGACGGCATCTGGACGCTCGCCCTCGAGAACCTCGCGGCCGGAACGTACGAGTACAAGATCGCCACCGAGAAGAAGTGGGACGAGAACTACGGCGCCGGCGGCGCCCAGAACGGGTCCAACATCGTCCTCACCCACGCGGGCGGACCGATCACGTTCTTCTTCGACCCGCGCACGAAGAACATCCGCTCGACCGCCGACGGCCCCGTCATCACGCTGCCCGGCTCGCTGCAGAGCGAGCTCGGATGCGCCGGCGACTGGGCTCCGGACTGCCTCGCCACGATGATGTTCGACCGTGACGGCGACGGCGTCTTCCAGTTCACCACCGACGACCTCCCGACCGGTTCGTACGAGGTGAAGGTGATGCACAACCGCAGCTGGAGCGAGAACTACGGCGCCGGCGGCGCCCCCGGCGGAGCGAACATCGCGTTCAGCGCCAGCACCGGCAAGGTGGTGACGTTCCGCTACGACCTCCAGACGCACGTGCTGACCGTGAAGGCCAGCGACCCGCCGCTCGCGGGCACCGGCGAGCTGCGCGCGCAGTGGATCGACGCCGAGACCATCGCGTGGCCGGCCGACCTCGGTGCGCCGGCGGCCGAGGCGACGTGGCAGCTGTTCGGATCCCCGGATGCCTCGCTCGGCCTCTCGGCTGACCGCGAGGTGACCGGCGGCTCGGACCCGATCACGCTGAGCCGGATCGATGGTGGGCTCACCGACGCGCAGAAGGAGCGGTTCCCCGCTCTCGCGGGCGCGGTGGCGCTGCACGTCGACGGCGTCTCCCGAGAGGCGGCCGCCGACCTGCTGACCGGGCAGCTCATGGTCGCCCAGCAGGGGGCCGGCGGGGCGCTCGCCGCGTTCACCGGCGTGCAGACGGCCGGCGTGCTCGACGACCTGTACGCCGACGCCGTCGGCGACAGCGACCTCGGGGTGACGTTCGCCAAGGACAAGCCGACGTTCCGCCTGTGGGCGCCGACGGCGCAGCGCGCGACGCTGCTGACGTGGGAGCCCTCGACCGGGACCACGGCAGCGGAACCGGTGCGCCACGAGGCGACGTGGGATGCGGCATCCGGAATCTGGACCGTGAAGGGCACGAAGGCGCTCGCGGGCGACGAGTACCTGTGGGAGGTCGTCGTCTACGCGCCGACCACCGGGAAGATCGAGACGAACCAGGTCACCGACCCGTACTCGGTCGCACTGACGACCAACTCGGAGCGGTCGGTCGCGATCGACCTCGACGACAAGGACTGGCGCCCGAAGGCGTGGGAGAAGACGAAGGCGCCCGTCGTGGCCCGGCCGGTCGACCGCGCCATCTACGAGCTGCACGTGCGTGACTTCTCGATCGGCGACACCACCGTGCCGGAGGCGGAACGCGGCACCTACCGCGCGTTCACGCGCGACAGCGCGGGCACGGCGCAGCTGCGCCAGCTCGCCGACGCGGGCATCAACACGGTGCACCTGCTGCCGACGTTCGACATCGCCACGATCGAGGAGGACCGCGCGCAGCAGCAGACGCCGGACTGCGACCTCGCGGCGCTGCCCGCCGACAGCGACCAGCAGCAGGCGTGCATCGCCGCAGTGGCCGACACGGACGGCTTCAACTGGGGCTACGACCCGTACCACTTCTCCGTGCCCGAGGGTTCGTACGCCGTCGATCCCGAGGGCGGCGCACGCGTCGCCGAGTTCCGGTCGATGGTCGGCGCGCTGCACGGCATGGGCCTGCAGGTCGTGCTCGACCAGGTGTTCAACCACACCTCGGCATCGGGACAGGCCGACACCTCGGTGCTCGACCAGGTCGTGCCCGGCTACTACCAGCGCCTGAACGCCGCGGGCGCGGTCGAGACGTCGACGTGCTGCCAGAACGTGGCCACCGAGCACGAGGTGGCGCAGAAGCTCATGGTCGACTCGGTGGTGCTCTGGGCGCGCGAGTACAAGGTCGACGGCTTCCGCTTCGACCTCATGGGCCACCACTCCAAGGCCAACATGCTGGCGATCCGCGACGCCCTCGACGAGCTGACCCTCAAGAAGGACGGCGTCGACGGGAAGTCGATCTACCTGTACGGCGAGGGCTGGAACTTCGGCGAGGTGGCGAACAACGCCCTCTTCGAGCAGGCCACGCAGGGGCAGCTGGGCGGCACCGGCATCGGCACGTTCAGCGACCGGCTGCGCGACGCGGTGCACGGGGGCAGCCCTGTCGCGGGTGAGACGATCCAGCAGCAGGGCTTCGGCACCGGTCTCGGCACCGACCCGAACGGCGTGCCGATCAACGGCACCACGGAACAGGCTCTCGCGGATCTCGCGCATCAGACCGACCTGGTCAAGCTGGGTCTCGCGGGCAACCTGCGCGACTACACGCTGACGGCGTCGGACGGCACGGTGAAGGCGGGCGACGAGCTGGACTACCGCGGCTCGCCGGCGGGCTACGCCGAGCAGCCCGACGAGATCATCACCTACGTCGACGCGCACGACAACGAGACGCTGTACGACCTGTCGGTGATGAAGCTGCCGGCCGACACGCCGATGGCCGACCGGGTCCGCATGAACACGCTCTCGCTCGCGACCACGACCTATGCGCAGACGCCCTCGTTCTGGCACGCCGGCACCGAGCTGCTGCGTTCGAAGTCGCTCGACCGCAACAGCTACAACTCCGGCGACTGGTTCAACCGGATCGACTGGACCGGACAGCAGTCCACGTTCGGCTCAGGGCTGCCGCCGGCCGCCGACAACGACGACAACTGGGGCATCATGAAGCCGTTGCTGGCGAACCCCGCCAACAAGCCCGGTGCGTCCGACATCGCCACTGCCGAGGCATCCGCTCTCGACCTGCTCCGGGTGCGCGACGAGGTGGGTCTGCTGCGTCTCGGGTCGGCGTCGCTGATCGAGCAGAAGGTGTCGTTCCCGAACAGCGGAACGGATGCCGCGCCCGGCGTGGTCGTCATGCTCATCGACGACCTCGTGGGCAAGGATGTCGATCCGAAACTGAAGGGTGCACTGGTGGTGTTCAACGCGGGCACCGAGCCGACGACGCAGACGGTCGCCGAGCTCACCGGCCGGAAGTTCTCGCTGACGCCGGCGCTCGCCGACGGCTCCGACCCCGTCGCGAAGACCACGACGTGGGACGCCTCCACCGGAACGATCACGGTGCCGGCGCGCACCGCGGTGGTGCTGGTCGAGCCTCAGCGCCGCTGACGATCCCGGCGCTCGCTCGTCGCGCGGCGGGCGGGTGCCGGACCGGTGGCTACGGAAGCTCGAGCTCGTACACCTCGTCGTAGTCGGTGTAAGTGATCGTGACGGTGATGGGACGGTCGATCAGCTCCGCGTGCAGCGTGAAGACGTGGGTGGTGGGCGAAATGTCCGCGGTGCAGACCTCGTGGGGTGATGGGCCGAACTCGATGCGCATCTCACCGGGACTCGTCACCTCCGGCTCGGAGGGGACGGGCGGGCAGCTGCCGCTGCCCATGGTGATGACCGCGAACTCGTCGTCGTCGATCCAGCCCGCGGCCGGTTGACCGGTGAGCGGATCGGGGATGGGGCCGTCCCAGTCATCCGGGATGCCTTGCTCTGTGTCCTGCGCTGCGGAGCCGTCGCTCTCCGGGCCGCCGCCGCCGCATCCCGCGACCGCGAGCAGAGTCATCGCGGCCGAAGTGACGAGCCCGGCGGTCGCGAGCGAGCGGCGCAGGCTCACAGACTCAGACGGACGAGAAGCTGCTCGGCGGCGCTGGAAATCACGCCGAGTTCGTAGGGCACCACGAAGAGGGCGATCACGGCGAAGATCGCGATCGTCGAAACGGTCGCACGACGGATGATGCGGTCGACCAGCAGTCCCAGCACGGTGGCGATGGCGAGAGTCGCCCCCGCCACGGCCGAGAAAGCCATGCGCACGTACGCCGCGTCATCGGGCGCCGACGAGCTGGTGTTGAGCAGGCTGAGCGCCGTCGGCACGATGATGAGACCGCCGATCAGCAGGATGGGGGCCGAGAAGCCTCGCAGGCTCGTTCCGGGCCGGGGCTTCGTCGCAACGTCCGTCATGGCGTGAGCATAGCGCCGGGGCGGAGTCAGAGCGGGCTGCCGACGCGCACGAGATTGCCGCTGCGATCGACCACGGCGAACTCCCGCATGCCGTAGTCCGTGCTCACCGGGGCGACGATGCGGCTGCCCGTGGCAGGGTCGGGCACGACAGCCTTCTCCCATTCTTCGAAGACGCGCTGCGCGTCGTCGACGTAGAGGTAGCACATCGACGATGTGCGCAGCGGATCCACCGTGGGGTCCTCGGTGAAATGCAGCTCGGCGGCGCCGCGCCCGAGGATGAGGTAGCCCCACTCCTCCGGCGGCGCCCCGCGGTTCTCGAACCCGAGCCTCTCGAAGAAGCCGAGGGTCTCGCGAAGGTCGCGGCTGAGGAGGATCGGGACGGCGCGCTCGGTCACATCGGCAGGCTAGCGCGAGGCGGACGCCTTCGACAGGCGGTCAGAGCGCGGCGAGAACGGCCGGACCGAACACGGCGACCGCGGCGACCGCGACCCCGGCCACCGCGACGGCGGCGATCCCCAAGACGAGGATGTTGCCGGCGATCGTGAGCAGCAGAGCCGCCGCCCGCGGCAGCTCGCGGCGGCGGGCGATCGGGAGGGACGAGGTGGTGCTGGCCATGCTTCGACGCTACGGACGCGGTCTTCGCGCCGCGTCCACCGCGGGTCGCATCGCCGTCAGCCGAAAGGATGATGATGCTGGTGCACCGAACGCCTGCGGGACCGGAAAAAAGATTCTCGAGCGAAGTGTCGACATCGAGCGATCCCGTCCGACGACCCGAGTGAGGCTGGCGCCGGCCCGCCCGCAACGGAAGGATCAGACCATGAAGTACATGATGTTCGTCGTCACCTCGCTCGAGCCCGATGTCGAAACGGACGACTCCGACGTCGACCTCTGGGTCGACCCGCTCGACGCCAGCGGCAAGCGCGTGATCGGCGAGGTGCTGGCTCCGCAGACCGACTCCACCGTCGTGAAGGTGCGCGGCGGCAAGGTGCTCACGGCCCGCGGCCCCTACGTCGAGACCTCCGAGGTGATCTGCGGCTTCGACATCCTCGAGGTCGAAGACCTCGACGAGGCGATCTCGATCGCCTCGCGGCACCCGATGGCGCGCAACGGTCAGCTCGAGCTGCGGCCGTTCATGGTCTGGCCCGATGCCGACGCCGACGCCGCCGCGACGCAGGAGCACGCGGACGCCTGAGCCGCGGCATCCGCAATCGCGAAAGGGCGGCCCCCGTACGGGAGCCGCCCTTTCGACGGGTTCAGCCGGATCCCTCCAGGCTCAGCCGACCAGCGCGGTGATCTCGAACAGCGTGGTCGTGCCCGAGACCTCGTTGCCCACGGCGAGCAGCGGCGTGCCGGTCGCCGAGGCGGCGGCGGGGATGAAGGCGACGCCCTCGGGTCCGAGATCGCCGGCGGCCGCGAGGTCGCCGCCGTCTTCGACCGAGACCGAGAAGTCGCGGTTGTTGACGTAGGTGACGAAGCGGGATGCCGCGGGGTCGGTCACGTCGAACACGGCGACGCCGCCGACGCGCTCGAAGCCGATGAAGGCGTACGTGCGGCCTTGCACCTGCCCGATCGCGACGCCCTCGGGCTCGGGGCCCTTGTCATCGCTGCGGCCCTCGAAGTTCGACGCGGTGTGGTTCGAGTTCACGAAGCCCGGGATCGCCGCGGCCGTGAGCTGCTCGAACTGCGAGCCGGAGTCGAAGACGAGCATGCCGTCGGTGCCCCAGATCGAGAAGGACCGGCCGCCGAACGCGTACAGCTCGCTGTAGCAGCCGGCGCCGGCGTCGAAGCCGTTCTCGATCGTGACGTTCAGGCGGCCCAGTGCGGCGTCGCCGAGCGACGCGGCGAGGGGGCTCGTGGCGCAGACGCCGCCGTAGCCGTTCTTCGCCAGGTCCTTCACGCGCGAGACCTCGCTGTACTCGCCCCACTCGCGGGCGTCGCCCTCGTTCGCGGTGACGAGGTAGGTCTTGCCTCCCGCGGTGTAGGACTGGATGCCGTCGGGCATGAACAGGCCCTTGAGTCCGGGGTAGCTGCGCAGCGCGAACGCCTTGTCCTTGTCGCTCGGGTCGAGCGCGTTCTGGGCGAGCCCGAGATCCTTCGCTCCGAGCGGCCGGATGTCGGTGACCCGCGCACTCGGGATCTGCACGACGGCGATCGCATTCGCCTCCTGCAGCGCCACGTAGGCGTTGTTGCCGTCGACGGCGATGTACTCCGGCTCGAGGTTGCGGCTCACCGGGTGGTCGTCGCCGTGCGGCTGCGGCCCGAACACGCGCACATCCTCCGGCAGCGTCTTGCCGCCGCCGGCCTCGTACGCGTGGAAGTCCGCCGTCTTGACGTCCTTCTGAGCGGGCGCCGCGATGCCCTTCGGAAGCTTGACCACGCTGACCGAGCCCTCCGGGTCGACTGCGAAGTCGTCGTCCGGCTCGCCCTCGTTGGCGACCAGCGCATACTTGCCGTCCGGCACGATCGTGACCATGTCGGGGAGTGCGCCCACCTGCACCGTGCCGAGCACGGCGGATGCGGCATCCGTCGCGCGCGCGTCGAAGAACAGCAGGTGGCCCGCGTCGGTCTTCGTGGTCGACTCCACGGCGACGACGCCCAGGCCGTCGGCGCGGACGGCGACCGAGTTCGCGACGCCGGGGGAGCTGAGCGCGAACTCCTCGGTGATCGCGGCCGGGTCGGAGTAGTCGAGGACGCTGACCGAACCGGCGAGCGCGTTCACCACGAACAGGCGGTCGCCGTACGCGGCGACGATCTCTGCCGCGGACTGGTCGAATTCACCGGTCTCGTAGGTGCCGATCGGGGCGAGCGAGAGGGCCGCATCGTCCGCGGAGAAGTCGATGGGGTCGGGGACGACCGCCGCGGAGGCGGCGGCCAGCGGCGTGAACGCCATGGCGCAGGCGGCGACGGCCACGGCGCCGAGAGCTGCCAGGCGCCTCGTCGATCGGTCAGGGCGAGGTGCAGGCGAAGGCATCGGGTTCCTCGTTCGAAGGGGGCGGGTGGTGCGCAGAACGCGCACGTCGTGACTATCGCGCCGCGGTGTCCTGCCGGTGAACGAGGGGCGAACGCCGTGGTCATCGGTGCAGTCGATGGTTCACCTAGCAGATAGTTGGATGTCCATGTAAAATCATCGATGTGCCAACGTCGGCACGATCGCGTTGATCAGGATGCCCCACAAGGGCGTGCTGCATCTCTGAAGGAGCAATGGTGTCCACGATCACCCCCGTCACGTCGAGCCTCACGACCGAGGAGCGCGCCGCGATCCTCGACGCCGTCCGCGACTTCGCACAGAACGAGCTCGCACCGCATGCCCTGGAATGGGACGCGCAGTCCTTCTTCCCCCGCGACACGCTGCGCAGCGCCGGCGAACTCGGTCTCGGCGGCATCTACGCCCGCGACGACCTCGGCGGGTCCGGCCTCTCGCGCTCCGACGCGGCCGCCATCTTCGAAGAGCTGGCGCAGGGCGACCCCGCGATCGCCGCCTACATCTCCATCCACAACATGGTTGTGTGGATGATCGACACCTACGGCAGCGACGCGCAGCGCACCGAGTGGCTGCCGCTGCTCACCTCGATGGCAGGCTTCGGCAGTTACTGCCTCACCGAGCCGGGTGCCGGATCGGATGCCGCGGCCATCGCCACGAGCGCCATCCGCGTTGCGAGTGACGACGGTGGCGACGAGTACGTGCTGACCGGCGTCAAGCAGTTCATCTCCGGCGCGGGCGAGGCATCCGTCTACATCGTCATGGCCCGCACCGGCGAACCCGGGGCGCGCGGCATCACGGCGTTCCTCGTGCCCGCCGACACAACCGGCCTCTCGTTCGGCGCGATCGAGCACAAGATGGGGTGGAACGCGCAGCCGACGCGTCAGGTGATCCTCGACGAGGTGCGCGTGCCGGCTGCGAACATCCTCGGTGCCGAGGGGCAGGGCTTCAAGATCGCGATGTCGGCTCTCGACGGGGGCCGCATCAACATCGCCGCCTGCTCTCTGGGCGGCGCGCAGTGGGCGCTCGACCGTGCCGTGCGCTACGTGCACGAGCGCTTCACATTCGGCGAGCCGCTGGCCGAGAGGCAGGCGGTCGTCTTCGCGCTCGCCGACATGGCCACCGAGCTGCACGCCGCGCGCGCTCTCGTGCGCGGCGCCGCCGCGGCGCTCGACGAAAAGGCCCTGGACGCATCCATGCAGTGCGCGATGGCCAAGCGGTTCGCGACCGACGCCGGCTTCACCGTCGCCAATCAGGCACTGCAGCTTCACGGCGGCTACGGCTATCTTCACGACTACGGGATCGAGAAGGTGGTGCGCGACCTGCGCGTGCACCAGATCCTGGAGGGGACGAACGAGATCATGCGCGTCATCATCGGGCGACAGCTGCTCGCCGACTGACGTTCGTCGACCGTTCCCGCACACCGACGAGGAGATCCGAGATGAAGATCGCATTCCTGGGCCTCGGCCACATGGGCCTGCCGATGGCGAAGAACCTGGCGGCCGCCGGACACGAGGTGACAGGCTTCGACGTCATGCCGGCCGCCGTCGACACCGCCCGTGGCGCCGGGCTGACCACCGCGGGGTCGGGAACGGATGCCGCCACCGGCGCCGACGTCGTCATCACGATGTTCCAGACCGGCGCGCAGGTGCTCGACGCCTATCGCGGCAGCGACGGCGCTGCGGGGCTGCTCGAGGTCGCGGCATCCGGAGCACTGTTCGTCGACTGCTCGACGATCGCGGTCGATGAGGCCCGCGCCGCGCACGCGCTCGCCGAAGCCGCCGGTCACCGCTCGCTCGATGCTCCGGTGTCGGGCGGTGTGGTCGGCGCCGAGAATGCGACGCTCGCCTTCATGGTCGGCGGGACCGATGAGGACTTCGAAGCGGCGCGCCCGCTGCTCGAGGCGATGGGCCGCCGCGTCGTGCACTGCGGCGGCGCGGGGCTGGGGCAGGCCGCCAAGGTCTGCAACAACATGATCCTCGCCGTGTCGCAGATCGCGGTCGCGGAGGCCTTCGTGCTGGGGGAGCGGCTGGGGCTGTCGCATCAGGCGCTGTTCGATGTCGCGTCGAACGCGTCGGGGCAGTGCTGGGCACTCACGACGAACTGCCCGGTGCCCGGCCCCGTACCCACGAGCCCGGCGAACCGCAACTACCAGCCGGGCTTCGCGGGAGCGCTCATGAACAAGGACCTCGGCCTCGCCGAGCACGCCATCTCGGCGACCGGCGTCGAGGCGCGGATGGGCATGCTCGCGCGCGAGATCTATGCGCAGTACGCAGCCGGTGAGGGTGCCTCTCAGGACTTCTCGGGCATCATCAACACCATCCGCGCCGACAGCGCCTGACGGGACTCGGCGAGCGGCCCACGCCGGGCCCGGATCTGCTCGGCTGTCACGATGTGCGGTCGGAGCCGACACAATGTGACAGCGGAGCAGCACACGCGCAAGCGGGACGGAGCAGAGATGACCGAGTACGAGACGATCCTCGTCGAGACGCGCGGGCGCGTCGGGTGGATCACGCTCAACCGGCCGGAGGCGCTCAACGCGCTGAACACGCAGGTGTGCCGGGATGTCGTGGCTGCGGCATCCGTCTTCGATGCCGATGAAGCGATCGGCGCGATCGTCCTCACCGGCTCGGAGCGCGCCTTCGCGGCGGGCGCCGACATCAAGGAGATGGAGTCCAAGTCGGGACTCGACATGGTGATGGGCGACCATTTCGGCGGCTGGACGCAGTTCGCCGCCGTGCGCACGCCGGTGATCGCAGCGGTCTCCGGCTACGCGCTCGGCGGAGGATGCGAGCTGGCGATGATGTGCGACATCATCCTCGCGGCCGACACCGCGAAGTTCGGGCAGCCCGAGATCAACCTCGGCGTGATCCCCGGCATGGGCGGCTCGCAGCGCCTCGTCCGTGCGGTCGGGTACTACAAGGCCGCCGACCTGATCCTCACCGGTCGGATGATGGATGCCGCCGAAGCCGAGCGCTCCGGACTCGTCTCCCGCGTCGTGCCCACTGCCGACCTGCTCGCCGAGGCGCAGAAGACCGCCGAGACCATCGCCGCGAAGAGCCTCCCGTCGCTGTACGCCGCGAAGGCGGTGCTCGACGCCGGTCTCGAGACCTCGCTCGCCGAGGGACTGCGGCTCGAGCGCCACGTGTTCGCGAGCCTGTTCGACACGGCGGACCAGAAGGAGGGCATGGCCGCCTTCCGAGAGAAGCGGTCCCCGGACTTCCAGGGCCGCTGACGCGTTTCGTCTGGTCCCCCGGTCGTTGAGCGAGCGAGGAACGAGCGAGACGAAACGCTCGCACCCGGCGTCGACGCCGGGTCGGGGCGTTTCGTCTCGGTCGCTGGCGCTCCCTCGCTCAACGACCGGGGGCCGGGGCGTTTCGTCTCGGTCGCTGGCGCTCCCTCGCTCAACGACCGGGGGTCGGGCCGGTCCGTGCGACGACCGGAATCCCGGTCCGGTCCGCGCGACGACCGGCAGCCTCAGAGCGGCTCGGGCTGCGGGCGCGGCTCGGTGAAGTCGCCGGCGTCCTTGCGGAACCGGGCGATGATCCGCACCAGCTCCGTCGTGTCGGCATCGCTCAGACCGGGGTCCTCGAACACCTCGCTGTTGAGGGCGGCGGTCGCCCGCTCCACCAGCTCGCGGCCGGCATCGGTCAGCACGAGCATGGCCGCGCGCCCGTCGCCGGGGTGCGGCTCGCGCGACACGAGCCCGTCGCGGGCGAGCCGGTCGACGGTGTTCGTGACGCTGGTCGGGTGCACCTGCAGGCGGGCGATGGCGCTGGCCATCGGCATCCGTCCCTCGCGGGTGAAGCCGAGCAGCCGCAGCATCTCGTACCGGGCGAACGAGAGTCCGAAAGGCCTCAGCGCCGTGTCGATGCGCGCGAAGAGCAGCTGCTGCGCGCGGATGATCGACGTCACGGCGGTCATGCCCGCGGCGGCGGGTTCCCAGCCGTGGGCGATCCACTGGCGCTTGGCTTCGGCGATCGGATCGACCGGAAGACGCTTGGGTGCTGCCATGACGACCTCCTCCTTTCACCGTACCGGTCCGCGGCGGAGGCCACGGATGTCGGATGCCGCGCACCGGCGCTTATGTATACACACGGTGCGCCAGGCGGGGGTCTTCTCTGTGCATTTCCGGGGATTGGGTACATTGCGCGGGCTCGCCATAGACTCGTCCGCAGCGTGAGGAGATCGTCATGAAGATCGTCGTCCTGGTCAAGGAAGTCCCGGATACATACGGGGATCGCAAGCTGTCGCTGGAGACGGGTCTGGCCGACCGCGGCGCGAGCGAGAGGGTCCTCGACGAGATCGGCGAGCGGGCACTCGAGGTCGCGCTGTCGTACGCCGACAAGACACCGGGCACCGAGGTGGTCGTGCTCTCGATGACTCCCGAGTCCGCTTCGGCGACGGTGCGCAAGGGGCTCGCGATGGGCGCCGCGTCGGCGGTGCAGGTCGTCGACGACGCGCTCCTCGGCGCCGATCTGGGGCTGACGGCCGAGGTGCTGGCCGCGGCGCTGCAGCGGACGGGGTTCGACCTCGTGATCGCCGGCAACCAGTCCACCGACGGCACGGGCGGCGTCATCCCCGCGATGGTCGCCGAGATCCTCGACGTGCCGAGCGCGACCTACCTCAGCGCCGTCGAGATCGCCGACGACGCCGTCTCGGGCACGCGCGCGTCGGACGGCGCGACGCTGCAGGTGACCGCGCCGCTTCCCGCCGTGATCTCCATCACCGAGGCGCTCCCCGACGCCCGCTTCCCCAACTTCAAGGGCATCATGGCGGCGAAGAAGAAGCCGTTCGAGACGCTGTCGCTCGCCGAGCTCGAGGTCGAGCCGCACGACCCGACCGCGTCGCGGTCCATCGTCATCGCGTTGAGCGAGAAGCCGCCGCGCGAGGCCGGCGTGAAGATCGTCGACGAGGGCGACGCGGGCCAGAAGCTCGCGGAGTACCTGATCCAGAACCGGCTTGCGTGAGGGTGCGTGCGTGATGACGTTTGCAGATGACTCCATCCTGGTCTTCCTCGACACGACCCCCTCGGGCGGGCTCGCGAAGTCGGCGGCCGAACTGCTGGGCGCGGCTGCGTCGGTGGGCACGCC
>NZ_JBJDRK010000036.1:0-52749 GCF_044987405.1 Microbacterium sp. ZW T2_14
CTCCCGCCCCGCGCTGGCTTTCCCGACCGGCGTCGTCGTGCGACCTGGGCGCTCACGGCGACTCTGCTCGTCGGCGCGCTCACGGCGTGCGCTCCCGGCGAGACTCCCGACCCGACCCCCACCCCGACCATCTCGGCGTCGAGCGCGCAGCCGACCCCGGATCCGACGCCGACGCCTCCGCCCGCGCCGACGCTGATGCCGAACGGCACAGCCGCCGAGAATCTGCCGCTGTTCACATCGGTGACCGCGGCCGTGTGGGCATCGGAGAACCGCGTGGCCGGACGAGCGTACGTGGACGCGCTGACGGCTGCAGGGTTCGACAAGGCGGCGATGCAGCTCACGAACGACCAGACGACGGTGGGCAATCCGGCCGAGAGCATCCAGTTCTCGGTGCGATGGGGCGACGAGTGCCTCGTCGGCCAGGTGGGTCCCGCCACGGGGAACCCCGTCACGGTGGTGGTGCCGGTTCTCGCCGAAGGCACATGTCTCGTCGGCGAGACGCGCCCCATCGACTGGTGACAGCCCGCTCGACCGGTCGGCGGCGGCGCCCGCCCGCAGGCACCGCCGTGGAGTCGGCCCGCCGTGAGGCCGGTAGGCTGGGACGCTGACGTCCGAAGTCCGAGGAGAGCAGAAACCCGCATGGCTGAGTACATCTACTCCATGGTCCGAGCCCGTAAGGCGGTCGGCGACAAGCTGATCCTGGATGACGTCACGATGGCGTTCCTTCCCGGCGCGAAGATCGGCATGGTGGGCCCGAACGGCGCCGGCAAGTCGACGATCCTGAAGATCATGGCGGGGCTCGACACGCCGTCGAACGGCGAGGCGAAGCTGGCGCCCGGCTTCAGCGTCGGCATCCTCATGCAGGAGCCGGAGCTCGACGAGACGAAGACGGTCCTCGAGAACATCCAGGACGGGATCGCGATCAAGGCGAAGGTCGACCGCTTCAACGAGATCTCCGGGCTGATGGCCGATCCCGATGCGGACTTCGACGCACTGCTGGCAGAGATGGGCGTGCTGCAGGAGGAGATCGACGCGGCCGACGCGTGGGACCTCGACTCGCAGCTCGAGCAGGCGATGGATGCGCTGCGCACCCCGCCGGGCGATGCCGAGATCGCCCCGCTGTCCGGCGGTGAGAAGCGGCGTGTCGCGCTCACCAAGCTGCTGCTGCAGAAGCCCGACCTCCTCCTCCTGGACGAGCCCACCAACCACCTCGACGCCGAGAGCGTGCTGTGGCTGGAGCAGCACCTGCAGAAGTACCCCGGCGCCGTGATCGCCATCACCCACGACCGGTACTTCCTCGACAACGTCGCCGAGTGGATCGCCGAGGTCGACCGCGGTCGCCTCATCGGCTACGAGGGCAACTACTCGACCTATCTCGAGAAGAAGGCGGAGCGCCTCGCGGTCCAGGGCAAGAAGGACGCGAAGCTCGCGAAGCGCCTGGCGGAGGAGCTGGACTGGGTCCGCTCCAACGCGAAGGGGCGCCAGGCCAAGTCCAAGGCGCGTCTCGCGCGCTACGAGGAGATGGCGGCGGAGGCGGACCGCACCCGCAAGCTGGACTTCGAGGAGATCACGATCCCGCCGGGGCCGCGCCTGGGCAGCGTCGTGATCGAGGCCAAGAAGCTGCAGAAGGGCTTCGACGGTCGTTCGCTCATCGACGGTCTGAGCTTCAGCCTGCCGCCGAACGGCATCGTCGGCGTGATCGGCCCGAACGGCGTCGGAAAGACCACGCTGTTCAAGACGATCGTCGGCCTCGAGCCGCTCGACGCCGGCGACCTCAAGATCGGCGAGACCGTCAAGATCAGCTACGTCGACCAGTCGCGCTCCAACATCGATCCGAACAAGACCCTGTGGGAGGTCGTCTCGGACGGCCTCGACATCATCACGGTGGGAAAGACGGAGATCCCCTCGCGTGCGTATGTCTCGAAGTTCGGGTTCAAGGGGCCCGATCAGCAGAAGAAGGCCGGCGTGCTCTCGGGCGGTGAGCGCAACCGCCTCAACCTGGCGCTGACGCTCAAGGAGGGCGGCAATCTGCTGCTCCTCGACGAGCCCACCAACGATCTGGACGTAGAGACGCTGCAGTCGCTCGAGAACGCGCTGCTCGAGTTCCCCGGCTGTGCGGTGGTCATCACGCACGACCGCTGGTTCCTCGACCGCATCGCGACGCACATCCTCGCCTATGAGGGCACCGACGACGACCCCGACAAGTGGTACTGGTTCGAGGGCAACTTCGAAGCGTACGAGACGAACAAGGTCGAGCGCCTCGGCGCCGACGCCGCCCGGCCGCACCGTACCGCCTACCGCAAGCTCACGCGTGACTGACACCGGCGACACGGCACGGACGGCCGCTCCGAGCGGCCGGCGCCTGCACGTGCCCATCCACCTGCGCTGGGGCGACCTCGATGCGCTCGGGCACGTCAACAACACCTCCATGCTCAAGCTGCTCGAAGAAGCGCGCCTGCGCGCCTTCTGGCGCCCCGAGGACGGGACGGATGCCGCGGCCACCGCGGTCTTCGACATGTCGGTCCTCGAGGGCGGCGGCTCGCGGGCGACTCTCGTCGCACGGCAGGAGATCGAGTACCTGCGACCCGTGCCCTACGGGCAGAAGCCGCTGGACGTCCAGCTCTGGGTCGGCCGCATCGGCGGCTCGAGCGTGGAGGTCTGCTACGAGGTGTTCAGCCCTGAGGGGAACGACGCGCAGGTCCTGTACGCGCGGGCGTCCGCCGTCGTCGTCCTGGTCGACACCGCCAGCGGTCGCCCGACGCGGTGGGGAGCGGCCGAGCGCGCCGCCTGGGCGCCGTTCGTCGGCGAGCCCATCGTGTACGCGAAGCGTCGCTGAGGCTCAGTCCCGGCGCTCGGCGGCGTCGGGCACACGCACCATGATCTCCTGCGCGACACTGGCGAGCAGCGTGCCGTCCGCGGCATAGATGCGTCCGGTCGCAAGGCCGCGGCCGCCTCGGGCGCTCGGCGACTCCTGGACATACAGCATCCATTCGTCCACCCGCCCGAAGCGATGCCACCACATCGCATGATCCAGGCTGGCCACCTTGAGTCCGGGAGTGGCCCACGAGACGCCGTGGGCGCGCAGGATCGACTCCTGGATGGTCAGATCGCTGAGGTACGCCAGCGCCGCACGGTGGATGGCCGGATCGTCGGGAATCGGACGCCGCACACGCATCCACACCGCCTGCCGGGGAGAGCGCGCCGCGTCCGCCGCGACGTAGATGGGCGACGGGATGTGCCGCAGATCGACAGGTCGGTCGGTGAACAGGCGCTTGGACATCGGATGCAGGCCCTGCAGGTGCGACTCGACGTCGGGGAGATCGTCGGGCGCCGGCACGTCGTCGGGCATCGCCTCCTGATGCTCCAGACCGGGGTCCTCGTCCTGGAACGACGCGATCATCGAGAAGATCGGCACGCCCTCCTGGTAGGCCTGTGTGCGCCGCGTGGAGAAGGACCGCCCGTCGTGGATGCGGTCGACCGAGAACGTGATGCCCTTCGCCGAGTCTCCCGGCCGGAGGAAGTAGCCGTGCATGGAGTGCACGGTCCGCTCGTCGGGGATGGTCCGCGACGCCGCGACGATCGACTGCGCGAGCACCTGGCCGCCGTAAACCCGGCCGAGCGGCATCGACTGTGAAGCCCCGGTGAAGATGTCCTCCGTGGTGCGCGCATCCGACGCACTGAGATCGATCACCGACAGCATCGACGCGACCGGATCGGCCTCGGGCGCCACCTCGGCGTTCGACTCCGCATCCACGGGTGCTCCTCTCCGGGGCGGCGGCCGCCCGCAGGTCCGCTTGGTAGCTTAGGGGGCGATGTCCCAGCGCCTGTTGCTCGCCGATCCCGATTCCGCCGCCGATGCCCTGACCTTCGCCGGACGAGCCTCGCGCGTCACGGTCGAGGGGGTGCGGCTGCGCGCAGAGGGCGGAGTGCTCGTGATGACCGCTGCACCGCTCGCTCCCCGCGGATTCGGCGACCCTACCCCGACGGTCCTGGCCCTGCGCACCCTCGCCGCCGATCCTGAGCTGGAGTGCGACCTGGTGGTCGACGCATCCGCCCTGCGCGCCGTCGCGGACGACCCGCGCGCGCTCGAGCTGCCCGAGACGGCGCTGTCACCGGCTTGGGCCGGCATCACACCGCCCCGGGGCGGCTGGGACTCTCGCGCGGGGATCGATGCGTCCACCCTCGCGGCGCAGGCGCAGGCCGGCATCGCGCGCGTGGCCGAGACGGTTCCGACGGATGCCGGCGAAGACGTCGTGCGGACGGTGCGCGCCGCGGTGTGGGGCGCACCGTCCGACGAACTGGGCGGCCTGCCGCTCGGCGTCGCCTACGCGGCGCTCAGCCTGGGCTTCATCAGCGGAGGTGAGACCGCGAGGGTTTTCGCCAACGGGCCGTGGACGCGCATCAGCCTGACCCGCGGACACGTGCTGGTGCGAGGTCCGGTGGCGACCGGTCTCACGGCCGTGCGCCGCACCGGTCCAGCCGCGGGCTGAGACGCCCTCGCGCCGGCGGGCAGCCGTCAGAGGGCCGCCGCCGCTGCCCGGCCGGCCACCCGGCCCGAGAACAGGCATCCACCCAGGAAGGTGCCCTCCAGCGCGCGATAGCCGTGCACCCCGCCCCCGCCGAAGCCGCTCGCCTCGCCGGCGGCGTACAGGCCGGGCACGGGCTCACCGTTCGCACCCAGTGCGCGCGCCGAGAGGTCCGTCTCGATGCCGCCGAGCGACTTGCGCGTCAGCACGTGCAGCTTCACGGCGATGAGTGGACCCGACTTCGGGTCGAGGATGCGGTGCGGTGCGGCGGTGCGGATGAGCCGGTCGCCGCGGAAGGCGCGCGCCGAGCGCAGCATCGCGATCTGCGCGTCTTTGGTGAAGTCGTTGTCCATCTCGCGGTCGCGCGCCTCCACCTCGAACCGCACACGATCGGCGTCGAGCACGTCGCCGCCGGGGAGGGCACGCATGCCGGCGATGAGATCGTCGAGGGTGTCGCGCACGACGAAGTCCGCACCGCGGTCCATGAACGCCTGCACGGGGCCCGACGCCCCTTTGCCCAGGCGCGACTTGGCCAGCAGGCGCACGTCCTTGCCGGTGAGGTCGGGGTTCTGCTCGCTGCCCGAGAGCGTGAACTCCTTCTCGATGATCTGCTGCGACAGCACGAACCACGAGTGGTCGTGGCCGGTGGCACGGAGATGCGCCAGGGTGCCGAGGGTGTCGAAACCCGGGAAGAGCGGCACCGGCAGACGGTTGCCGGTCGCATCGAGCCAGACCGACGACGGTCCAGGCAGGATGCGGATGCCGTGATCCGGCCATACCGGATCCCAGTTCTGGATGCCCTCCACGTAGTGCCACATGCGGTCGCCGTTGATGAGGCGGGCACCCGCGGCCTCGCTGACCGGCTGCAGCGAGCCGTCCACGTACGCGGGGACACCGGTCAGCATGGTGGCCGGGGGAGTGCCCAGGCGCTCGGGCCACCACCGGCGTACCAGTTCGTGGTTGCCCCCGATGCCGCCGGACGAGACGATCGTCGCGCCGGCGGTGATCGCGAACGCGTCGACCACCTCGCGAGAACTGGCGACGCCGCGTGCCGCGCCCGACGGCGCCAGCACATCGCCCGCCGCACCCGTGACGGTGCCGGCCTCGACGGTGAGCGAGGTGACCCGATGCCGCGGCAGGATCGTCACGCGTCCGTCCGCCTCGCCCGACTCGACGGCCGCCTGGAACGGTGCGACCACTCCCGGACCGGTGCCCCAGGTGACGTGGAAGCGCGGCACCGAGTTGCCGGGGCCCGTGGCCGAGTAACCGCCGCGCTCTGCCCAGCCGACGATCGGGAAGAAGCCGACGCCCTTCTCCCGCAGCCACGCGCGCTTCTCCTCATGCGCGAACTGCAGGTACGCCTCCGCCCAGCGGCGGGGCCAGAGATCCTCCTCGCGGTCGAAGCCGGCGTTGCCCAGCCAGTCCTGCCGTGCCAGCTCGAGGGAGTCGCGGACGCCGAGCCGGCGCTGCTCGGGCGAGTCGATGAAGAACAGCCCGCCGAACGACCACCACGCCTGACCGCCGAGATTGGAGCGCGGCTCCTGGTCGACGATCGTGACCCGTTTGCCGGCGGCCACGGCTTCCGCCGCGGCGACGAGACCGGCGAGGCCCCATCCGATGACGAGGATGTCGGTCTGGTGGGTGGCGAGGGGCATGTCGACTCCTTCGTCGGCGTTGGGGTGGGCTGTCGGGAGGCGGTCTGGGAAGCGGTGCGGGGCGGTGTCTCAGCCGGTGGCGCCGGGATCCGCCGGCGGCGCCGGCGTCACGGGCAGACCGGTTGCGCTGCGGACGCCCGCGGACGGCCCGATGCCTGCGGGCTCGAACGTGTTCACCATCGCGTACGCGGCGCGCTGCAGGTAGTCCCAGAGCGTGGTCTCATGCAGCGGCGGCAGATCGAGGTCGTCGACGGCGATGCGCATGTGCGCCAGCCAGCGGTCGCGCGCGTCAGGATCCACATGGAACGCCGCATGACGCATCCGCAGGCGCGGATGCCCGCGCTCCTGGCTGTAGGTCGTGGGGCCGCCCCAGTACTGCTCGAGGAACAGTGTGAGACGTTCTTTCGCGGGCCCGAGGTCCTCCTCGGGATACATCGGTCGCAGCACATCGTCGTCCGCGACGCCCCGGTAGAACGCGTCGACCAGGCGCACGAAGGTCTCGTGCCCGCCGATCTCGTCGTAGAAGCTGAGGGGCGTGGCCGGTTCCGACGCGCCCGGGGCAGCGCCACCGGCAGTCGGCTGGGGAGGCGTGGAATCGGTCATGGCGTTCCTCCCGGAGTGGTCCCCGGCTCCTCGCCCGAGGGCGGGGAAGCGGGCTTCTTGGTGGGTCGCTTCGGCTTCCACACCGGACGTTCGGGCGTGGCCGCGACGGGAGTGGGCTTCGTCTTCGGGGGGTTCGCGCCGCGGACGCGCTGCGCGCCTTCGATACCCGTGGGCATCACGGCAGTGAGTGCGGGAAGCGTGATGCCCATCTCGTCGATCGTGTGCTTGAGCCGCATGCGCAGTTCGCGGGCGACGTCGTCCTTCGCGTTGGCGCGGGTCTTCATCACGAGGCGGATGACGAGCGCGTCGCCCGAGATGGATTCGAGGCCCCAGACCTCGGGCTGCTCGAGGATGCGCGTGCGCCACTTCGGGTCCTTGGCCAGGGCCTTGGCGGTGTCGAGCATCGCCTTCTCGACCTCGTCGATGTCGGAGTCGGTGGCGACGGACAGATCGAGGATGACACGGGACCAGCCCTGCGACAGGTTGCCGATGCGGGTGATCTCGCCGTTGCGGACGTACCAGAGCGTGCCGTTGACGTCGCGCACGTGGGTGACACGGACGCTCACGTACTCGACGATGCCGGTGGCGAGCCCGAGGTCGACGACGTCGCCGATGCCGACCTGGTCCTCGGCGACGATGAAGATGCCGTTCAGCACGTCCTTGACGATGTTCTGGGCACCGAAGCCCAGACCGGCGCCGATGGCGGCGGTGAGGAGGGTCAGCGACCCGAGCGCCGTCGGCGCGAGGACGTTGAGGATGAGCAGCAGTGCGACGATGACGATCGTCACGTTGACGATGTTGCTGAGGATCGAGCCCAGCGTGCGGGTGCGCTGCACCAGCCGCACCGATGCGAGCGGCGACCGCTCCAGGGCCTGCGTGTCGTCGACGTTCGCCTTGTTCTTCGCGCCGTTGACGATGCGGTTCACCACGCGGTGGATGACGAGCCGGAGGATCCAGGTGACCACCAGCGCGCCCACGATGATGCCGATCACCGCGAGCAGATTCCATCCCGCGAGGACGAAGAACGAGCCGACGCCGGTCCAGAATTCGGGCGTCGTGATGTCCGGGGCATCGGCGGTCGGCGTGGTCGTGTCGAAGGGGAGCATCGTGTCGATCCTAACGAGCGTCGCCCGAGCATCGGCCGAGTGGCGCAGGCCGAGACGGACGTGGGCTCAGGGAGTGTCCGGGGTCGTGTCAGCCCGGTCGCCCGGAATCGCGCGGGACGACGCCCAGGCGGTGAGCCAGGATCACGGCGTGGACCCGATCCCGCGCGCCCAGCTTCGCGAGGACGCGCCCGACGTGGGTCTTCACCGTGGACTCGCTGACGAACAGCTCCGCGCCGATCTCGGCGTTGGTGAGCCCGCGTGCCATCGCGACGAAGACCTCCTGCTCGCGCTCGGTGAGGTCGCGCGTGCGCGCGTCGGCGGCGGCATCCACCGGAAGCCGATCGCCGAACATCTCGAGCATGCGGCGCGTCACGCGGGGTGCCAGCACCGCGTCCCCGCCGTGCGCGGCGCGGATCGCGCCGGTGAGCTCGTGGGGGTGTGCGTCCTTCAGCAGGAACCCGCTGGCTCCGGCGCGCAGCGCCGCGAAGGCGTACTCGTCCAGGTCGAACGTGGTGAGCACGACGATGCGGACGCTCGGATGCTCGGCGACGATGCGCCGCGTGGCTTCCAGGCCGTCCATCCGCGGCATCCGCACGTCCATCAGCACGACGTCGGGATGAGTTGCGCCCACCGCGGAGACCGCCTCGACGCCGTCCGACGCGTCTCCGACGACGGCGATGTCCTGCTCCGCCTCGAGCACGAGCCGGAACCCGAGGCGGATCAGCTGCTGATCGTCCACCAGCAGCACCCGTATCGGTTCCATCGTGGTCGGCTCAGCCATGCTCCGCTCCCTCATCCTCGGCTCCCTCGCGCTCGCCTTCCGCAGGCTCAGCTTCCTCCCGCTCGCCATCCATCGGCAGCTCGGCGGTCAGCCGCCAGAGTCCGGGAGCGGCGAGGCCGGCGACGACCGTGCCGCCGAGCGTGCCGACCCGTTCCTGGAGGCCGCGCAGTCCCCAGCCCGCACCCGCCGACTCCGCTTCGGGGTGAGCCCCGTCGTTCTCCACGACGATGCGCACACCGCCAGGCGAATACGCCGTGGTCACGCGGATGAAGCTCCCGTCGCGGGAGTACCTCATGGCGTTGGTGATGGCCTCCTGCACGACCCGGAGGATCGCAAGCCGGTGGGCGGAGGGAACGTCCGGGTCGCCGGACACCGACAGCGTCGCGGGGAACCCGGCCGCGCGTGCGGCCTCGATGACGTCGTGGAGTGACGCGTCGAGCAGCGGGCCGAGCGGCGCGTCGTCCGCCGAGCCTGCGCCGCGGAGCACACCGAGCATCATCCGCATCTCCGAGAGCGCCTCGCGGGCGGTCGCCGCCACCGCCCGGCTCGCCTCGCGTGCGCGCACCGGATCTGCGGTGGCGCTCGCACCCTCGGACAGCGCCACGATGACGGTGAGCGAGTGCGAGACGATGTCGTGCATCTCCCGGGCGATGCGGGCACGCTCGGATGCGGCGGCGAGCGCGGCCTGCTGGTCCCGCTCCACGAGCAGCTGACGGGAGCGGTCGATGAGGGCGCTGAGGTAACGGCGGCGATTGCCGACGTTGATCCCGACCAGTGCGCCCAGCAGCAGCGCGACCGTCGTCGACACGTCGACGTTGATCTGCGCGACGGCGACCGCAGGCTGCGTGAGCACCAGTGCCAGGGTGCGCACGGCGATCAGCCCCGCCGCCGCGCCGAACGCGATCCAGCACGCGCGCACGCCGCGATAGACCGCGACCGAGTAGATCGCGATGAGCGAGACCGGTCCGCTGAGCGTCGCCGCGAGCCCCGGCTCGATCAGCAGGGCAGGAAGAAGCGAGATGGCGAAGACCGTCAGCGGCCAGCGCCGCCGCCACACGAGGGCGACGCAGCCGACGAGAACCAGCGCCAGCCCGGCGCCGATCATCCATGGATCGATCGGCTCGGGCAGTGCCGAGCGCACCGTGACAGCGGGGATGGAGATCAGGAGCGCGATGACCGCGATCAGGATGTCGGTGCCGAGCGGATGCCGCGCCCAGAACTGCCGGAACATGCCGGGCGGCTTCGGCAGACGCAGCTCGTCCTCGGCCGGGAGCGACTCCCGGCCGAGGACGATGTCTGGGTGTTCGGACACCGATCGACTCTACGCGTCGCGCGTTTTCAGCACGGCGATGCCTCCGGCGATGGCGACCACGGCCCAGGCGGCGAGCGTGACGAGCGCCGGGACGGGCTCCAGGAGCTCCCCGGTCATCGGCGCGCCCATGAAGAGCGACTGCCCGGCGTTGGAGGGCAGGTAGCTCGCCGCATCGTGGATCCACTGGAACGAGTCGAGCCGGGGGAAGAACAGCACGAGGATCGGCGCCACGAAGACGAGGCCGATCCCGGCCGCCAGCGCACCGGGCCCGTTGCGGATGATGAAGCCGATGCCCACGCCGACGACGGCGGTGATGGCGAGGTAGACGGTCGCACCCAGCAGCGGCATCAGGGAGCTGTCGGGATGGCTGAGATCGACGGCGCCCGTCGGCAGCACGGGACCCGACACGGCGGCGGCGATCGCGAACACGACGGCGCTCGTCACGAGCATGGTGACGGCGACGACGAGGGCCTTGGCGAACAGCGCACCCACACGCCCCGGCGCGGCGGTCAGGGTGGAGTGGATCATCCCGGTCGAGTACTCGCCCGTCACGGTGATCGTGCCGAGCACGACGGCGAGCAGCTGCGTGAGGACGGTGCTGAACACCACGACCTGCACGGCCTGCCGGTTCGCCTCTTCGACCGACATCGGCGGCATGTCACCGGCGAAGGCCGCGTAGGAGAAGGCCATGAGCAGGCTGAGGCCGATCGAGACGACGGCGACGAGTCCGATCGACCACCAGGTGGAGCGGAGGCTCGTGAACTTGATCCACTCGGAGGCGACGAGGCGCGCGAAGGAGAGACGGTAAGGGGAGTCGGCGGCGGAAGCACGCGCCGGTGTGGTGGGGGCGGGAGCGAGTGCGGTGGTCATCAGATGTCCTTCGTCTTGTATTCGACGTCGTCGCCGGTCAGCCCGAGGTACGCGTCTTCGAGGGTGCCGGATGCGGGGGTCAGCTCGTGCAGGGCGATGCCGTGCGCGAGGGCGAGATCGCCGATGTCCTGAGCGGCAGCGCCCTCGACATCCATCAGCCCGTCGGCGAGGTGCGTGACCGTCACGCCGTCTCGCGCGATGAGCTCGGCCAGCTCGACCGCCCGCGGCGTGCGGATGCGCACCGTGGCGCGCGTCCACTGACGAACGAGGTCGTCGACCGACGCATCGGCGAGCACCCTGCCGCGTCCGAGCACGATGATGTGATCTGCGGTGAGGGCCATCTCACTCATCAGGTGGCTCGACAGCAGCACCGTCTTGCCCTCGGATGCCGCGTGCCGGACGAACCGCCGGACCCAGAGGACGCCCTCGGGGTCGAGGCCGTTGACCGGCTCGTCGAGGATGAGCGTCCGGGGGTCGCCGAGCAGCGCGGCCGCGATGCCGAGGCGCTGACCCATGCCGAGCGAGAACCCGCCGGCGCGCTTGCGTGCCACCGAGCTGAGCCCGGTGATCTCGATCACCTCGTCGACGCGTCGACGGGGGATGCCGTGGGTCGCGGCCATCGCCCGCAGATGGTTCTGGGCGCTCCGGCCGGTGTGCACCGCTTTCGCGTCGAGGAGCACGCCGACCTCCGTGAGCGGCGAATGCAGCCGACGGTAGTCGCGGCCGTCGACGGTCACCCGGCCGCTGGTCGGCCGGTCGAGTCCGACGATCATCCTCATCGTGGTCGATTTGCCGGCACCGTTCGGACCGAGGAACCCGGTCACCCTGCCCGGTTGGACGGTGAAGCTCACGTCTTGGACGGCGTGCTTGGCTCCGAAGCTCTTGCTCAGATTCTCTGCGACGATCATGTCTTCGACGCTACGCAAGACCCTCCCTGGGCCGCGTCGGCCGCAAGGAGGGTCTTGGTGAACGGCGACTGGTACCTGGGTACCACGCCGGGAGTGTGTCCTACTGAGCGTCGCGGTCCTGCACCGAGAGCGCCCGCTCGACACCCGCGAGGTTCTCGGCGACGAGGCGGCGCAGCGCCGGAGCGGCATGGGCGTTCGCCTCGAGCCAGGCACGCGTGGCGTCGCGCAGGGCGACGTTCGCCAGCGGCGCGGGGTAGAGCCCGACGATCAGGTACTGCGCGATCTGGTACGTGCGCGAGTCCCAGATCGGCACCAGCGCGTCGAAGTAGCGCTCCACGAAGCCGTCGAGCAGCTCCCGACCCGCCGGGTGCACGAATCCGAGCGACGCGGCGCGAACGATCGTGTTCGGCTGGTCGTCGCTGTCGACGAGCGACGACCACGCCGTGGCCTTCGCCTCGGCCGTCGGCAGGGCCGCCTTCGCCTGTGCCGCGAACTCGCCGCCCTTCGCCGTGTTGTCGGCCGCGAGGGCGGCGTCGATCTCGTCCGCGGTCACGACACCGCCGGCGGCGAGCGACACGAGCAGCTGCCACGAGAGGTCGGTGTCGATCTCGAGGCCGGTGAACGTCGCCTCGCCCTCGCGCACCTGACGCACCTTCTCCCACTGGCTCGGCGTGGCGGCCGCGGAGGCGAAGGCAGTGACGAACTGCAGCTGGCTGTCGCTGCCCGCCTGGGCGGACTCCGCGAGCCGCCACAGTGCGTCGGCGACGCGGGCACGGGTGATGTCGCGCTTCTCGGGCGCCACATACGAGTTGGCGGCCAGCTGCAGCTGCGCCAGGGTCGTCCGCACCGTGGTCGACTCGGTCTCGGCACCGATGTTGCGCAGCACCAGGTCGACGTAGTCCGACGCCGAGGTCTCGGCATCCCTCGTCTGGTCCCACGCGGCACCCCACACCAGCGACCGCGCGAGCGGGTCGGTGATCTTGCCGAGGTGGTCGATCGCGGTCTGCAGCGACTGGTCGTCGAGGCGGATCTTGGCGTAGGCGAGGTCCTCGTCGTTCAGCAGGACGAGCGCGGGGCGCCGGCGGCCCTTGAGCTCAGGCACCTCGGTCAGGTCGCCGTCGACGTCGAGCTCGACGTGGTGCACACGCACGAGCGCATCCCCGTCGAGTTCGTAGAACCCGACACCGAGCCGGTGAGGGCGGATGGTCGGGTAGTCGGCCGGCGCCGTCTGCACGATGGCGAAGCGCGTGATCGTGCCGTCGACGTCCGTCACGATCTCGGGCGAGAGCGTGTTGACGCCCGCGGTCTCGAGCCACTTCTTCGACCACGTCGAGAGCTCACGGCCGCTGGTGGTCTCGAGCTCGGTCAGCAGGTCCGAGAGCTCGGTGTTCGACCACTCGTGCTTCTTGAAATACGCGCCGACGCCCGAGAAGAAGGCGTCGATGCCGACCCACGCGGCGAGCTGCTTGAGCACCGAGCCGCCCTTGGCGTACGTGATGCCGTCGAAGTTGACCTGCACGTCCTCGAGGTCGTTGATCTGGGCGACGACGGGGTGCGTGGAGGGGAGCTGGTCCTGGCGGTACGCCCAGGTCTTCTCCATGGCGTTGAAGGTCGTCCACGCCTCGGTCCACTCGGTGGCCTCGGCGGTGGCGATCGTCGACGCCCACTCGGCGAACGACTCGTTGAGCCACAGGTCGTTCCACCACTTCATCGTGACGAGGTCGCCGAACCACATGTGGGCGAGCTCGTGCAGGATCGTGACGACGCGACGCTCCTTGACGGCATCCGTCACCTTCGAGCGGAACACGTACGTCTCGGTGAACGTCACCGCGCCGGCGTTCTCCATGGCGCCCGCGTTGAACTCGGGGACGAACAGCTGGTCGTACTTCGCGAAGGGGTAGGGGTAGTCGAACTTCTCCTCGAAGTACGAGAATCCCTCCCGCGTCTTGTCGAAGATGTAGTCCGCGTCGAGGTGCTGCCAGAGGCTCTTTCGGCTGTAGGCGCCGAGGGGGATGACGCGGCCCGACGAGCTGGTGAGCTCCGAGAACGTGGCCTCGTAGGGGCCGGCGATGAGCGCCGTGATGTACGACGAGATGCGGGGAGTGGGCTCGAAGCGCCACGTCGCGGTGCCGTCGCCGTGCTTCTTGGGCTCGGGGGTGGGGGAGTTGGAGACGACCTTCCACGGCTCGGGTGCGGTGACCGTGAACGCGAAGGTCGCCTTGAGGTCGGGCTGCTCGAACACCGCGAAGACGCGGCGGGAGTCGGGAACCTCGAACTGCGAGTAGAGGTAGACCTCGCCGTCGACGGGGTCGACGAAGCGGTGCAGGCCCTCGCCGGTGTTCGTGTAGAGGCAGTCGGCGTCGATGACCAGCTCGTTGTCGGCGGCGAGGCCGTCGAGCGCGATGCGCGAATCCGCGAAGGCGGCCGCCGGGTCGATCGACCGGCCGTTGAGGGTGATCTGCCGCACCTCGCGCGCGATCAGGTCGATGAACGTCGCGGCACCCGCCGTGGCGGTGAAGCGGACGACGGTGCGCGATCCGAAGATCTCAGCGCCCTTCGTCAGGTCCAGCGCGATCTCGTAGGACTGCGTCTCGACGATCGCGCGGCGCTCCTGCGCCTCGATGCGGGTGAGGTTCTCTCCAGGCACTGCTGTGGCTCCCATGGGTGAGGATGACGGATGATCTCGATAAGCCCGTTGCGCGGACACTCGATCCGGCGGCCGTCATCAGCGCTGCTGGCACCGATGACAACCGCTCCAGCCTACGCGGTGAGTCCCTGCGATTCTCGACGGACGTGGCTCCGCGCGTGCTCGACGGCGGCGGGGAGGGTGTCGAACAGGTGCTGGTGATGCCGGAGGGAGTCGAGCACTCCGACGGTTCGGAACAGCTCCTCGTGCCCGGGCTGAACGCCCTTGATGAGCACCGTCACTCCGCGCCGCTCGAGCGATTGCACGATCTCGCTGAGGATGCGCGCGCCGGACGCGTCGACCAGCTCGATCTGCGACATCCGCAGGATCACGACCGACACCGCCGTGATGCGCATCACCGTGTCGAACACCCGGTCGGCCGCGGTGAAGAACAGCGGGCCGTCGATCCGCACGATGGCGATCCGCTCGTCGCCCGGCTCGGGCCGGCCGGTGAGCGCTTCGCGGTGGACCCCGGTCGCGCGCGAGAAGCTGCGCAGAGCGAAGACGCCGGCGACGACGACGCCGATCACGACCGCGACGATGAGGTCGAACGACACCGTGATCACTGCAGTGACGACGAACGCGGCGGCGTCGGACCGCGTCGAACGCAGGATCGAGCGCCCCGTCCGCGCGTGAACCATCCGCACCGCCGTGACCATGAGCACCCCGGCGAGGCCCGCGAGCGGGATGGCGCCGACCGGCCCCGCTGCGACCATCACGACGGCGACGAGCACCAGCGCGTGCACCATGGATGCGAGCCGGGTGCGTCCGCCGGAGCGCACATTGACGGCGGTGCGCGCGATGGCCCCCGTCGCCGGCATCCCGCCGAGCAGCCCGGATCCGATCGACGCGATGCCCTGTCCGACGAGCTCCCGATCGGGGTCGTACGGCCCGGTGTCGGCCAACGACGCGGCGACCCGTGCCGAGAGCAGTGACTCGAGGGCGGCGAGTGCCGCCACGGTGAGCGCCGGGGCGGCGAGCTCGCCGAGCGTGGCCGGATCGAGCGCGGGAAGAACCGGCAGAGGCAGTGAAGACGGCAGCGCGCCGATCGTCGCCAGCGGCGTGACCAGCACGGCCGCGAGCACGGTGACGACGACGATGCCGATCAGCGATCCGGGCAGCGCGGCGTGGATGCGCGGCGCGAGCAGCATGCATGCCGCCACGATCGCGGCGGCGGCGGCCGCCCACGGCACGTAATCCCAGTCGGCGTTCGCGATCGCCTGGACGGCGGCCACGACGGCGTTCGCGCTGTGTTCGGCGGCGCCCGGCGTGGTCGGCGACACGATGAGGGGGATCTGCTGCAGGAAGATGATGACGGCGATACCGAGCGTGAAGCCCTCGATGACGGGCCAGGGGACGAACGACACGGCGCGTCCCAGTCGCAGTGCTCCGGCAACGAGCACCACGATTCCGGCCATCACGCTGAGGGCTGCGACGGCCCCGGCGCCCTGAGAGGCGACGATCGGCAGCAGCACCACGACCATCGCTCCGGTCGGCCCCGACACCTGCACGTTCGACCCTCCGAACACCGCTGCCAGCAGACCGGCCACGATCGCGGTGACCAGCCCGGCTTCGGCGCTGAGTCCGGAGCTGACGCCGAAGCCGAGGGCGAGCGGGAGAGCCACGATGCCGACCGTCACGCCGGCGAGGAGGTCGCCTCGCCAGGTGCGTCGGAGCAGACGGTAGTCGCCGAGCGAGGGCAGCAGCTCTCGCATCGACCGCAGCAGACGAGTTGCACGAGGTGCTCGCGCTGCGCCATCGCTGGCACTCATCGCGAGGGCAGGGCGGGAAGGGAGCCTGCGCCGGCGAGCAGGTCCCTGTCTCCCGCGAGCATCCCGATCAGCAGCGCACGCGCGACGGCGAGCAGCTCTGCGACGCGTGGGTCGGCCAGCCGGTAGAAGACGTGACTCGCGCGCCGCTCGGACGCCACCAGCCGGTGCCGTCGCAGCACCGCGAGATGCTGCGACAGGTGGGATGCCTCGAGACCGGTCTCCGTCTGCAGCTCTGCGACGCTCACCTCGTCCGCGGCGGCGAGCAGTTCGAGGATGCGGATCCGGAGCGGGTGCGAGAGTCCCTTGAACAGCCCGGCCTTGACCTCGTAGAGCGGACGCTCACTCTGTGTTAGCGGCATGATGAAGTCATCATATCGCGGAGGTGCTGGAGTGAGCGGTGTCAGGATGGAGGGGTGACCTCTCCCGAGCAGCACGTCGTCCCGTTCGCATCGCCCGCCGCCGCCTCCGGGGCTCCTTACGTGGAGCAGCCCGTCGCCTATGACGGCCTCCTGCTCGCCGGCTTCGGGGGTCCGGAGGGCCAGGACGACGTCATCCCGTTCCTCCGCAATGTCACGCGCGGGCGCGGCATCCCCGACGAGCGCCTGGAAGAGGTCGCCCACCACTACCGGCACTTCGGCGGCGTGAGTCCGATCAATGCGCAGAACCGTGCGCTGAAGGCCGCGCTGGAGGCGGAGCTCGCCGCCCGAGGCATCGACCTGCCCGTGTACTGGGGCAACCGCAACTGGGCGCCCTACCTCGATGAGGCGGTGACGGATGCCGCGGCCGCCGGCGACACCAGGCTCCTGGGTCTCGCCACCAGCGCCTACTCCTCGTTCTCGAGCTGCCGGCAGTACCGCGAGGACTTCGCACGCGTGCTGACCGAGACCGGGCTGGAGGGGACGGTCACGATCGACAAGGTGCGCCAGTTCTTCGACCACCCCGGCTTCGTGCAGCCTTTCGTCGACGGCGTGCGCGATGCGGTGGGCGGATTCCTGGCCGACGGCATCGCCCCGGAGGCCGTGCGCGTCCTGTTCTCGACCCACAGCATTCCGACGGCGGATGCCGAGCGGTCGGGCCCGCGCGACGGCGACGAGCATCACCGGGACCTCGGTGAGGGCGGAGCCTACGCGGCGCAGCATCTCGCGGTCGCCGAGGTGGTCATGGCGGCGGTCGCGGCGGAGATCGCGGGCGCCGAAGGCATCGGGTGGGACCTCGTGTACCAGTCGCGTTCGGGCCCGCCGAGCCAGCCGTGGCTCGAGCCCGACGTCAACGACGTGATCGCGGAGCTTCCGGCAGCCGGCGTGCAGGCCGTCGCGATCGTGCCGCTCGGCTTCATGAGCGACCACATGGAGGTCCTCTGGGACCTCGACACCGAGGCGATGGATGCCGCAGCCGAGGTCGGGATCCGTTCCGTGCGCACGCCGACCCCGGGTGTCGACCCGGTGTTCGTCGCAGGGCTGGTCGACCTCGTCCAGGAGCGGCTCAGCGGCACGCCCGCCGCTGACCGCCCGCATGCGACCGACCTCGGGCCGTGGTTCGACGTGTGCCGCCCGGCCTGCTGCGAGAACGTGCGGGCGGGCTTCAAACCGGCTGCCGCGGGCGTCGCGCCCTGAGCCCCGGGAGGCTTCGCAGCACCGCCCGGCACCGACGTGCCGGCATCCGTCTCCGTCCCCATCTGCCTGCCTAGGATTGAGCCATGCGCATCCACATCGCGACCGACCACGCCGGCCTCGAGTTCTCGACGCAGCTGCAGCACCATCTCGCGGCGGCCGGTCACGAAATCGTCGACCACGGCCCCCTCGAGTACGACCCGCTCGACGACTACCCTGCCTTCTGCATCCGTGCCGCCGAGGCCGTCGTGCGCGACCAGGCCGCGGGCATCGAGACGCTCGGCATCGTGTTCGGCGGGTCCGGCAACGGTGAGCAGATCGCCGCGAACAAGGTCGTCGGCGTCCGTGCAGCGTTGGCGTGGAGCATCGCCACCGCTGAGCTCGCGCGTGAGCACAACGATGCGAACGTCATCGCGATCGGCGCACGCCAGCACACCTTCGAAGAGGCGACGACGTTCATCGACCACTTCATCGCGACCCCGTTCTCGGGCGAGGAGCGGCACGCGCGACGCATCGCGCAGCTGGCAGCGTACGAGCAGGACGGCACGCTCCAGCCCGACCCGCGCGCCGCCCAGCAGCCCGACGTCCTGGCCGCCGACGACAGTTCGTTCGACCCCGAAGCCGGCTGACCCGATGCCCGAGGGCCATTCCGTCCATCGCATCGCCCGCCAGTTCGACCGCAACATCGTCGGCCGCGCCGTCGTGGCCTCGAGTCCTCAGGGCCGCTTCGTCGAAGGCGCCGCCGTCATCAGCGGCCGCACCGCCACGATGGTGCGCGCCGTCGGCAAGCAGATGTTCCTCGAGTTCGACGACGATCTGTGGCTGCGGGTGCACCTGGGCATGTACGGGGCCTGGGACTTCGCGGGTGAGATCCTCGTCGACCCCACGATCGCCTCGGCGAACGGCCGCATGGGGCAGACCAACCAGCGCGGCACCGAGCTGGGCGAGACGATCCTCGACAGCGCGGGGGAGAACTCGCTCACTTCGATCGGCGCACCGCGGCGATCCCGGGTTCACGTGCGCATGTCGGAGCAGACCACCGGTCTCTCGGACGACGGGGACGAGTGGCCGCCCCCGGTGGTCGGGCAGGTGCGCTTGAGGCTGCTGACCGATCTGACGTGCGCCGATCTGCGCGGCCCGACCGCCTGCGAGCTGCAGAGCGCCGACGAGGTGGCCGCGACGATCGCGAAGCTCGGCCCCGACCCTCTCGTCGACGACGTCGCGGAGGGCGAGGAGCGGTTCGTCTCGGTCGTGCGTCGCAAGCCGACGTCCATCGGCCTGCTGCTGATGGACCAGAGCGTCGTCAGTGGCATCGGCAACGTGTATCGCGCCGAGCTGCTGTTCCGGGCACGCCAGAACCCGCACACGGCGGGACGGGATGTGCCCGAGGAGGTCGTGCGCGGCATCTGGCGCGATTGGGTGCGGCTCCTCGCGATCGGCGTCGAGACCGGCCAGATGATGACGATGGACGACCTCGACCCCGATGCCTACCGCAGGGCGATGGCGAGCCGCGACGACCGGCACTGGGTCTATCACCGGGCGGGGCTGCCGTGCCGTGTGTGCGGCACGGCGATCCTGGTCGAGGAGGCCGCCACCCGCAAGCTCTACTGGTGCCCCTCCTGTCAGGCGTGACGCCGCGGCTCAGGGCCGGGCGGCGCGAATAGGCTGGGATCCATGCGCCAGAACCCGAGCTTCGTCCTGTCCGATGTCGGCGAGATCCGCCGCCTCATCGAACAGAATCCGTGGGTGACGCTGGTCAGCTCCACGGATGCCGGGCTCGTCGCCTCCCACTACGCGGTGCTCCTCGATGCCGAGCGTGACGACCTCACGATCGTGGGCCACGTCGGCAAGCCCGACGACCTCATCCATCAGCTGGGCGAGCGCGAGCTGCTCGTCGTCGTGCAGGGGCCTCACGGGTACGTCTCACCCGGCTGGTACGGCGACGTGCAGAGCGTGCCCACCTGGAACTTCATCTCGGCGCATCTCACGGGCATCCCGGAGCTGCTCACGCCTGAGGAGAACCTCGAGGTGCTCGAGCGCCTCGTGACCCGCTTCGAGAGCGGCATGCCGCAGCCGCGCATGATGTGGGAACCGCCCAACGACCCGGAGTTCGTGCGTCGACTCGAGAAGGGGACGGCCGGATTCCGCCTCACACCGACCCGGGTCGTCGGCAAGCGCAAGCTCAGCCAGAACAAGCCCGACGAGGTCGTAGAGACGGTGATCCTCGAGCTCGAGGCGGGTGCGAGCCCCTACGCCGATCCGCGACTGCCGGCAGAGATGCGGCGGGACCTGGAGACCCGGAAGGCGGCTCGGTGACGCTCGCCCGCGGTGACGCCCCCGACGTGATCGCGAACGCGCGGCTGACGGGATCCCCGCGCACCGACCCGTTCGGATCCGAGCCGGTCGACGTCCACCTGGCCGAGGGAGTCGTCGTCGACATCGCACCCGCCGGGGCGCTCCCGCGCAGCGGTCGCGTGCTGGACGCCGCCGGCGGTCACGTCATCCCGGGACTCTGGGACCACCACGTTCACACCGTGCAGTGGGCGCTCAGCGCGCAGCGGGTCGCTCTCGGCCAGGCCGAGTCTGCCGCGCACGCGGCCGCGCTCATGTCGGCGGCAGAACCGACGGCCGATGGCCGCCGGGTCGGCGGCGGATATCGCGATGCGTTCTGGGCCGACGTACCGGACCTCGCCGTCCTCGATGCCGCGACAGGCGAGGTGCCGACGTACCTCATCAACGCGGACGTCCACAGCGTCTGGCTCAACAGCGCGGCACTCCATCGCGAGGGCTTCGCGCCGGACGGCATCGGCGTGCTCCGCGAGGAGCCGGCGTTCGAGATCTCGCGGCGGCTCAACGCCGTCGACGCGTCGGTGTCGGACCCGCTCGTCGGACGCATGTCGCAGGATGCCGCGGTCCGCGGTGTGGTGGGGCTCGTCGATCTCGACATGGCGTGGAACGAGGACGCCTGGGTGCGCCGCCTCGCAGACGGTTTCGACGCGCTCCGGGTCGTGTTCGGGATCTACCCCGAGTACCTCGACCGCGCCGTGTCGGAGGGACTGCAGACCGGCGATGTCGCCCGAGGCGCGGCATCCGACCTGGTCCGTGTCGGCCCCCTCAAGGTCATCACGGACGGCTCGCTGGGTACCCGCACGGCAGCCACGTCCCAGCCGTATCCGGGTGATCCCCACAACCACGGGATGCTGACGGTCGACCTCGCCACGCTGGTCGATCTGATGACACGGGCGACGGCGGCCGGGATCGCGTCCGCCATCCACGCGATCGGCGACGTCGCGAACTCTCACGCGCTCGACGCGTTCGCCGCGACCGGCGCATGGGGCACCATCGAGCACGCGCAGCTCGTCGCGCACGCCGACATCCCGCGCTTCGCGCGTCTGGGCGTGGGAGCGAGCGTGCAGCCCGAGCACGCGCTGGACGATCGCGACCTCACCGACAGGGTCTGGGCCGGCCAGACCGCGCAGCCCTATCCGCTGCGCGCTCTCGCCGACACCGGGGCGAACCTGCTGTTCGGGTCGGACGCGCCGGTGGCACCGCTCGACCCGTGGGCGACGATGGCGGCGGCGGTGTTCCGCACGCGCGGCGGGCGCGACCCTTGGCAGCCCGATCAGCGAGTAGACGCCGCGACCGCGCTCTCGGCATCGACCCGCGGCGGGTCGGCGACGCCGGCCCGCATCGAGCCGGGCGACGTCGCGGACCTCGCGATCTGCGAGCGCGATCCGCTCACCGCCGACGAGACGGAGCTCCGCCGCATGCGCGTCGGCGCGACGCTCGTGGGCGGGCGCCTGACCCACCTGGCGTAAAGCCCTCCCCGCGGTGCGGGGGTCTTCCCCCGTACCGGTTCGGGAGGGGGTCGGATGCCGCGGCGACGGCGTCGTGGCGAGGCTGGAGGCATGACCTTCCCCCCGTCCGCGCAGCGAGCTCCGCAGCCGCCGTCCCCGCCCACCATCGGGCCGCCCACCATGGTGCCTCCGCCCGCCGCACCACGCCGGCGCCGCCGCCGGCTCATCATCGTCCTCGTCGCGATCCCGCTCGCCGTGCTCGCCCTGCTCGTCGCGGCCGGCGGCATCTGGTTCGCGACCAACGCGGTGCGCAAGGCGCCGCCGGCCGCAGGGACGATCGATTTCCACGCGCCGCTCGCCGTCCCGCCCCTGGCGCCGTCGCGCGTCGAGAACGGGGTCCGCATCTTCGAACTGACCGCCCAGGAGGGGCGGACGTCGTTCGTCGCACAGGGCGACACGCCGACCCTCGGGTACGACGGCACCTACCTCGGCCCCACGCTCGTCGCCGAGCGCGGTGAGCAGGTGCGCGTCGACGTGACCAACGGCCTCGCGGATCCCACGACCGTGCACTGGCACGGCATGCACCTGCCTGCCGCCATGGACGGCGGTCCTTCCTCGCCGATCGCCGCGGGCGGCACATGGCAGCCCGAGTGGACGATCGACCAGCCGGCCTCGACCCTCTGGTACCACCCCCACCTGCACGGCCGCACGCGCGAACAGGTCGACGCGGGGCTCGCGGGCATGTTCCTGGTGCAGGACGACGAGGAGTCGGCTCTGGCCTTGCCGCGCGAGTACGGGGTCGACGACCTCCCGGTCATCGTGCAGGACCGCTCCTTCAACTCCGACGGGTCGTTCGCCGGCGGCCTCGGCATGCAGTTCGATGGAGTGCTGGGCGACACGATCCTGGTCAACGGCACGGTGGCGCCCTACCTCGATGTCAGCACGGAGCGGGTGCGCCTGCGCCTCCTGAACGGCTCGAGCGCGCGCATGTACGACTTCGCGTTCGCCGATGGCCGCGAGTTCGCCCTCGTCGGCACCGACGGCGGGCTGCTCGAGGCGCCGGTCATGGCCACCGACATCCCGCTGTCGCCCGGAGAGCGCGCCGAGATCGTCGTCTCCGTCAAGCCGGGGGAGCGCACGGTGCTTCGCTCGCTGGCGCCCGACCCGGCGCTCAACGCGGGCTCGGCCGCCTTCGACGTCATGGAGCTGCGGGCCGCGGCACCCCTGGCGACCTCACCGGAGGTGCCGTCACGGCTCGCGGACGTGCCGGCGGCAGATGCGAGCGGCGCCGCAGCCGAGCGCGACTTCGTGATGTCGGGCCACAACATCAACGACCGGCAGATGGACCTCGGCCGCGTCGACGTCGTCGCCACCGTCGACACCAGCGAGGTGTGGACGGTGCGCAACGCGAATCCGCTGCCGCATTCGTTCCACGTGCACGACACGCAGTTCCGGATCCTCAGCGTCGACGGCGCCCCGCCGCCGGCTCGGCTGGCCGGCTACAAAGACACGATCGCGCTCGAGCGCGACCGCGAGTACCGACTGCTGGTGAGGTTCGACGACTACGCCGATCCCACCACTCCGTACATGTATCACTGCCACCTCCTGTGGCACGAGGACCAGGGCATGATGGGACAGTTCCTGGTCGTCGAACCGGGCCAGCAGCCCGATCTGAAGCGTCCCGAGGGAGACACCGATGACCGTCACGACCACTGAGCCGGCCCCGCTGCAGCCGGACGCGTCCAGACCCGCCACCGGGTTCTGGGCCTCGTACGGGCGGGCCTGGATCCGCACGCCGGGCAGCGCCCTCTACCTCCTGGCGGTCTTCGTCCTCGCGATCATCTCGATCAGCGTGCTCGCCCCGCTGTTCTGGACGAGCGTCGGTCTGCTGGTCATCCTCATCGGGCTGCCGCTGGGGGTGCTCACCCTGCTCATCGCGAGAGGGTTCGGTGTGGCCGACCGGTTCCTGCTGCTGCTCACCGGTCTCCCCGAGATCGAGGAGCCGGAGTGGAACCGCGACAGGTCCGACAGCACCGGCTTCTGGATGACGCTCACGCGACCCATCCGCAACGCGCACTACTGGCTCTACCTGGTGCACGGCATGATCGTGAGCCCCCTCATCAGCACGATTTCGTTCGCACTGACGACGGTGTGGCTGAGCGTCGGGCTCGGCGGACTGACCTACTGGTTCTGGGGATCGTTCCTGCCGCGGGGGGGCAGCGACGGGCGCGACGGCGAGTGGGGCCGTTTCGTCGGCGACTACCTGCCGTGGCTGTTCGGCGGCTGGTCGAGCTGGTCCGTGGAGGTCACGCTGTACCTGGTCGCCGGCATCCTCTTCACGGCCACCATGCCGTGGGTGCTGGGCGGACTGGCCCGCGGTCATCACGCCGTCGCGAGGGGCATGCTGGGGCGTTGGCACTCCGATGAGCTGGCCGCGGAGGTCCGTGCCGAGGCGGCAGCACGCGGTGCCGCGGTGCACGCCGAGGATGTGGCGCTGCGCCGCCTCGAGCGTGACATCCACGACGGACCTCAGCAGCGCCTCGTGCGCCTGCAGATGGACCTGGCCGCGCTCGAGCGTCGAGCCGAGGCCGGAGACGCGGATGCCGCGGCCGAGCTCGCCCGCGAGGCGCGGGGCCACGCGAAGGCGGCGCTCGACGAGTTGCGCGCCCTGTCGAGCGGGGTCGCGCCGCCCCTGCTGCAGGACCGCGGCCTCGCCGCCGCGCTCGACGCGCTGGCGGCCGGCTCGCCGTTGTGGGCGCAGGTGGAGATCGATCCCGCGATCGACCGCGCCGTGAGCCAGGAGGTCGCCCGGACGGTGTACTTCGTCGTCGCCGAGCTGATGACCAACGCCGTCAAGCACTCGGGCGCCACCGCAGCGACGGTGCGCGCCGCGCTCCGCCGCAGCACCGCCGGCGCTCCGCCCACGCACCTGGACGTCTGGGTCGTCGACAACGGCCGGGGCGGCGCCGTCATCACGACCGGGCACGGCCTCGAGGGGCTGCGCGAGCGCGTCGCCGGTCTGCGCGGCATCCTGGTCATCACGAGCCCCGTCGGCGGGCCCACCTCCGTCGGAGCACACATCCCGCTGGCGGTCGCATCGTGACCACTGCCTATCCTGAGGGGATGGCCGAATCGCACGACTCCGCCGGGCTCCGCGTCGTCCTCTTCGAGGACTCGCTCCTGCTGCGCGAGGGCCTCGTCCGGCTGTTCGACGAGGCCGGTTATACGACCGCCGGCGCGTGGGGCGATGCACAGGACGTCGTGGCCCGGGTTCGCGACGCGCAGGCCGACGTCGCGATCCTCGATGTGCGCCTGCCGCCGGGCTTCCGCGACGAGGGCATCCGTGCCGCCCTCGCGGTGCGCGCAGCGCTGCCCCACGTCGGCATCCTCGTGCTGAGCCAGTACGTCGAAGGCGTGTACGCCCGCGAGCTGCTCGCGGGCGGTGAGGGCGGCATCGGCTACCTGCTGAAGGACCGCGTCACATCCCTCGACGAGTTCACGGATGCCGTGCGCCGCGTCCGTGAGCGCGGCACGGTCCTCGACCCGCTCGTCGTGGAGGGCCTGCTCTCCGCCCGGCCGGACCCGCTGGCCACGCTCACCCCGCGTGAGCGGGACGTCCTCACGCTCATGGCCGAAGGCCGGAGCAACGCCAGCATCGCCGAGCGGCTGTTCATCGGTGTGGGCGCGGTCGAGAAGAACATCAGCGCGATCTTCGCGAAGCTCGGGCTGGAGGAGTCCGGCACCGAGCATCGGCGGGTGCTCGCGGTCCTCGCCTTCCTGCAGCATCCGTGAAACGACGAACACCCCCGGATCTCCGGGGGTGTTCGTCTGGCGGTCAGCTCACTCGGCGAGATGCGCGAAGAGGAACCAGCGGTCCTTCTCGAGCGACTCCTTGATGTTGATCGCGATGTCCTGGCTCGTCAGGTCGAACTCGTCGAGTCCGTCGATGGCGGCCTGGACGTCCGCGATGACGGTGTCCATGTCGGTGATCACGTTGCGGATCAGCGCGTCCCACTGCGTGAATCCGGCGGGAACGGCCGTCGCGGTCTTCTGCGCCACGGTGCTGACACGCGCGTCGACGGGCAGGCCCAGTGCGACGATGCGCTCCGCGGCCTTGTCGGCGCCGTCCTGCGCGTGCACGACCACTGAGTCGAGGAGCTCGTGGATCGCGATGAAGTTGGCGCCGCGCACGTTCCAGTGCGCCTGCTTCCCGTTCACGGCCAGGGCCTGCAGGCCCAGGACGACGGGGGTGAGGAACTGCGCCGTCGCGGCGGCGACGTCGGGGTTCGCTGCGGTTGCGGGGGTGGTCTGGGTGTTCGTCATATCTCCGGCCTCCATCGTGCGGAGGATCGCTCAGATCGGCGGTCGTCCTCCAGTGAGTGCAACGCTACTCAGCAGGGGTCATTCCGCAAGCAAGAGAAGGCTGGGCTAAACCGCTTTGCGGTTCGTCGGTGCGGAGAAGCGATGCGACAGCGGCTAACGTCGATGCGTGCCTTCCGCCGATCACGACCTCGGACCGCAGGATCTGAGCGTTCCCGCCAAGACCGTGACCCGCGAGCCTCGCGATCGCTCGCCCGAACACGCCGAGCCGTCGCGGTTCATCCCGCACGTGCAGGGTCTTCGCGCCATCGCGGTCCTGGGCGTCGTGCTCTACCACTTCTGGCCCGGCCGTCTCACCGGCGGCTACATCGGCGTCGACATCTTCTTCGTCATCTCGGGCTTCCTCATCACCGGGCACCTGATGCGCGAGCTCACCGCGACGGGCACGGTCAGACTGGGCCAGTTCTGGGCGCGCCGCGCACGGCGGCTGCTCCCGGCATCCCTCCTCGTCCTGCTGTTCTGCGCCGTCGTGGTGATGTCGCCCTATCTCATGCCCACGTCGGCCCTGCCGAACGAGGTGCGCGAGATCCTGGCGTCGACGTTCTACGTCGAGAACTGGTACCTCGCGCTGAACTCGGCGGACTACCTCAACCACGCGGGCTCGCCGACCACGGTCCAGCACTACTGGTCGCTGTCGCTCGAAGAGCAGTTCTATGTGATGTGGCCGCTCATCATGCTGCTGGCGGCATGGATCGGCGTGAAGTGGTTCCGCGGCGCACGGCGCCGGACCGTCATCGGCGCCCTCGGGATCGTCACGGTCGTCTCGTTCGTGTTCTGCGTGATCTTCACCATCACGAACCCGGCCCCGGCCTACTTCGTCACGTTCGGCAGGATGTGGCAGTTCGGGGTCGGCGCACTCATCGCCCTCGTCCCGATGCTGCGGATACGCAACGCCCTCGGCAGCTTCCTGCTCGGATGGGGCGGCATCCTGCTCCTGCTGTACGTCGCCTTCACGTTCGATGCCCAGACGCCGTTCCCCGGGTACATGGCGGCCCTGCCGACGCTCGGCGCCGCCGCCGTGATCGCCGCGTCGAACACCGACCGCTGGTGGTACCCGACCCGGATCCTCGCCATCCGCCCCGCACAGTTCGTCGGAGACATCTCGTACTCGCTGTACCTGTGGCACTGGCCTTTGATCGTCATCGCGCCGTCGGTGCCGTTCTGGGGGCTCACGATCTACCATCGCGTGGCGCTCCTCGCGCTGTGCTTCGTACTCGCGTGGCTGACCAAGCGGTTCGTCGAAGACCCCGCGCGCCGCTGGAAGGTGCTGACCTCGCGACCACCGCGCGTGACACTGTGGACATCCCTCGCGGCGATGATGGTCGTCGCCCTCGTCGCCGGCACCGCATGGCTCGTCAACGCACCGCTGTACAGCCAGGGCACACGCGACATCGCCGCGCTGCAGGAGAACCCGCCGGAGTGCTTCGGTGCGGCATCCGTCCTCGATGCGTCGTGCGCCGACGCCGACTTCGACGGCGAGATCCTGCCTGCCCCCGGGTTCGCCGGCATCGACCGCCCGGAGCACCCGCAGTGCTTCGTGCAGCTGACCGACTCGAGGCCGGTGTCGTGCACGTTCGGCTCGGACGATCCCGACGCCCCGCGCATCGCACTCATCGGCGACAGCCACGCGTACCAGCTCCTCACGACGTTCCAGCGGATGGCCGACGAGAACGGCTGGCAGCTCGTCACATGGTTCAAGGGCGCGTGCCCCTGGAACACGACGCCGCTGTCGACGCCCGGAGCGTTCGGCGCCGCGTGCACCGAGTGGCGCGAGCGCGTGCAGAACGCGATCGACGACGCCGACCTGGATGCCGTGTTCACGGCCGCGCTGGCCACGACGCCGTATTCGTCAGCCGGGTACGACTCGTCGCACGACGCCGCCGTGGCCGGCTACCGCGAGGCGTGGAGCACGGTGCAGGATCGCGGCATCCCCGTGATCACCGTCGTCGACAACCCCGTCTGGGAGACGGACCCGAACAAGTGCCTCCGCACGCGCGACGTCGCCGAATGCGATGGGGTCCGCTCCGATGTGCTGGTCGCCGACGATCCGCTCAAGGATGCGGCATCGGGTCTCGACGCGGCGACGCTGCTCGACTTCACCGATGTCTACTGCGGCGCCGAGCTGTGCGCCCCCGTCGTCGGCGGCGCGAACATCTATCGCGACCAGGACCATCTCACCGTGACGTTCGCCGACACGCTGGCACCCTGGTACACCGCCGCCATCGAGACCGCGCTCGCGAAGAGAGGCCAGCCATGACCGTCGCCCCCGGAGCCTCCGTGCTCGCCGCCGCCGGCAGGACGCCGGAGCTCGACCCCACGGCATTCGTCGCGGCCGGCGCGCGCATCGTCGGGGGAGTGACCCTCGCCCGCGGCGCGAGCGTCTGGTACAACGCCGTGCTCCGCGCAGACGGCGACACGATCGCGGTGGGCGTCAACAGCAACCTGCAGGACAACGTCTCGGTGCACGTGGATGCCGGAAAGCCCGTCGTGATCGGCGAGAACGTCTCGGTCGGCCACAACGCCGTCGTCCACGGGTGCACGATCGGCGACGGATCGCTCATCGGCATGGGCGCGGTGGTGCTCAACGGCGCGAGGATCGGCGCGGGATGCCTCATCGCCGGTGGAGCAGTGGTCCTGGAGGGATCCGAGATCCCTGACGGCTCGCTCGTCGCCGGGGTGCCCGGCAAGGTGCGACGCTCACTGACCGACGAGGAGCGCGCCGGTCTGCTCCGCAACGCCGAGCACTACCTCTCGCACGTCCGCGAGCACCTCGAGGCGACGCCGATCGCTTGAGCAGCCCCCGCTCGGCCGGCTCGCCCGGACCGATCAGCTCTTCGGCTTCGTCGGAGGGTGATGCTTGCCGCGGTGCACCTCGTAGAGGCGCACGTGACCCGGCCATGCCGGGTCGTTCTCGATCGGGAGGTCGTCCATGAAATGCCGGATGACGTGCGCGAGCTGCCCGGGGTGACTGAAGTTGATCGCGTGCGCGGCGCCCTCCAGCATCACCACGAGCACATGGCTGTCGGTCTGGCTGGCGATCTCGTCGACGCGGTGCGCGTGCGGCAGGAGCGGATCCCGCTGCCCCAGCACGACCAGCGTCGGCAGCTTCATCTCGAGCAGCCGCTGCAGTGACGGATACTGCGTGAGCGCGCGGAACATCCGCACGGTGCTCGGCACGCCGAACCGCACGTAGTCGGGCACTGCCACCCGCGCCATCCTGACCGGCTCCCGCGGCGCGTCCTGGGAGAGCTGGGTCATCGCGCGCCGCAGCGGCTGATTGAACAGTCCGCCGGCGGGGGAGACCAGGACGGCGCGATCGATGCGCTCGGGGTACCGGTGCGCGAACTCGATGATGACGGGGCATCCCATCGAGTTGCCGACGAGCGTCGCCTTCTCCACGCCGCGATCGTCCAGGAAGTCGAGCGTGGCCCGGGCGAGGTCCGGGATGTCGAGCATGTCCCGCCGCTTTCCGCTGTGG
Organism: Microbacterium sp. ZW T2_14; assembly: GCF_044987405.1. Classification (NCBI taxonomy): domain Bacteria; kingdom Bacillati; phylum Actinomycetota; class Actinomycetes; order Micrococcales; family Microbacteriaceae; genus Microbacterium; species Microbacterium sp. ZW T2_14. Next base: position 29,485 of record NZ_JBJDRK010000036.1, read on the forward strand.
CCGAAGCCGGGAAGGTCGGGCACGTAGGTGTGGAACTCCTCGGCCAGCATCTCGGCCGTCGGCAGCAGGTAGCGGCCCGACAGCCCGAACCCGTGCACGTGCGCCATGACGCGAGGGTCTCGAGACGGTCGGGGAGACTCGCGATAGAAGACGTCGACGTCGTCGATGCGCGTCCACTTCTCGGCGAGGCTGGATGCCGGACGGCGCGGCAGCCTCTTCGGCTGCGGCGGACCGGGTGTCGGCTTCCGGGTGCTCATCACGCCTCCTGGGCGAGTAGGGAACGGTGCTGCTGTCAGTCTGCCCGCTGCGGCGCCCGTCGCGATAGCGCGGATCGCCTGAAGACGAAAGCCCTCAGCGGGCGGCCTCCGCCCGTCGCACGTGCTCACGGCACCGCCCTGTGCGCGCCTCGCGCCGGCCAGTATGGTTGCCCCGTGGGAGCCTGTGAGGAGCGCCTGGATCCTGTCAGCTGCCGGCTCGACGACGTCGTCACTCTGCTGGAGAGCCAGAGTCGAGTGGGGCTGACCGCCCTCGTCGTCGCGCTCATCTCGGCTGCCGTGGCCACGGTGCTGGCAGTAGCGGCACTGCGGGCGTCGTCCGCTGCGAATCGGCTGGCCACCCAGAACGTGGACCTCATCCGCCGGTCCGAGCGGCGGCGGCTGGTCGACGCGCTCGAGGGCTACCGGGCATCGCGAGCCAAGGACATGGGTCTCGGGCAGCGCAGCGGCATCCGGCACTACCTTGCTCTCGCGCGGGGCATCATCGCCGAGATCGACGAGCCCAACGCCGAGGTGCTGACGAACTGGCTCACGACGGCGATCGACACGATCATCGACGATCCCGATGCCGCAGAGCGGCGCATGGACCGCCACCGACTCCGGATGGAGTTCCCTCCCGTCGCGGCATCGTGGTTGAGCCACCCTGAAACGTTCCGCCCGCAGCCTTTCCGCCGACGGTCCGAGCAGCAGGCACTCAGTCGCGGCGCGGCGGATGGATCGGGATGATCGTTTCGGACGGCATCCACGCGAATGCCCCTCATGAGCGACCTTCGGCCGGTCTCGAGGGGCAGTGGAGGGGATGACGGGAATCGAACCCGCACCATCAGTTTGGAAGACTGAGGCTCTACCATTGAGCTACATCCCCGTGCGCCCGCGAACGGGCACCGCCCAATCGTAGTACATCAAGGCGGTGATCCTTTTCCGACCCGCCTCCCGACGCGCGGCCGAGGGAAGGACCGTTGCGATGGAACGCACGGGCAGGCAGGTGGTCGAAGCGCTGGTCGCGACGCTCAACGCCGGCGAGGTCGGCGGAATGGACGATCTGTTCCACGATGACGCCGTCATGGAGTGGCCGCAGTCCGGAGAGCGCATCGTCGGCGCCGCCAACCGCCGCGCGGTCTATGGCGCGTTCCCGCAGCTGCCGAGCATCTCGCCGCGGCGCCTCAACGGCGAAGGCGACTTGTGGGTGCTGCAGGCGGATCTCGATTACGGCGACGGCGATCCTTATCAGACGGTCTTCCTCTTCGAGCTGCGCGACGGTCGCATCGCGAAGGAGACCGCGTACTGGACCAAGCCGTTTCCCGCTCCTGCCTGGCGAGCCGCCTGGGTGGAGTCGATCTGAGGCCTGCGCAGGTAGGGCGCGGGCGGGTCGGCTAGACTTCTCGGGGCCACTGTGCTTCTCGGAGTGCAGGAAGGGCGCACGTACGCGTGCGAACCCGCCCGGGGCGTAGCTCAGCTTGGTAGAGCGCCCGCTTTGGGAGCGGGAGGCCGCAGGTTCAAATCCTGTCGCCCCGACATCACGGCCCGCAGAATTCCGAACCCAGACCTTCAACAGCCGCGTCCTCGCGCGGTCCGATAGAGGAGAAGTACAGGCATGGTGAACAGCACCGTCGAGAAGCTCAGCCCGACCCGGGTGAAGCTGCACATCACGGTCAGCCCCGACGAGCTCAAGCCGTCGATCAAGCACGCGTACGAGCACATCGCGCAGGACGTGCAGATCCCCGGCTTCCGCAAGGGCAAGGTGCCCGCGCCGATCATCGACCAGCGCATCGGTCGCGTCGCAGTGCTCGAGCACGCCGTCAGCGAAGGGCTCGACACGTTCTACCGCGAGGCCGCCGCAGCGCACGAGCTGCGCGTGCTCGGCCGCCCGTCGGCCGAGGTCACCGAGTGGCCGAACGAGAAGGACTTCTCGGGCGACCTCGAGGTCACCGTCGAGGTCGACGTCCGGCCGGAGTTCGACCTTCCCTCGTTCGAGGGCACCACCGTCGAGGTCGACGCCATCGAGGTCGACGAGGCCGCGATCGATGAAGAGCTCGACCGTCTGCGCTCGCGCTTCGGCACCCTCGTCACCGTCGACCGCCCCGCGGCCACCGGCGACTTCGTCGAGCTGGACCTCGTGGCGACCATCGACGACGCCGAGATCGATCGCGCCGAGGGCGTGTCGTACGAGCTCGGTTCGGGCGAACTGCTCGAGGGCATCGACGAGGCCATCGAGTCGCTCACGGCCGGCGAGGAGACCACCTTCCGCTCGAAGCTCGTCGGTGGCGACCACGCCGGCGAGGAGGCGGAGGTCTCTGTGAACGTCAAGGCCGTCAAGGAGCGCGAGCTTCCCGAGGCCGACGACGACTTCGCCCAGATCGCCAGCGAGTTCGACACCATCGGCGAGCTGCGCGACAGCCTCAAGGAGCGCGTCGCCCAGCAGGGTGCCTTCACGCAGGGGTCCGCCGCGCGCGACAAGCTCATCGAGACCCTGCTCGAGCAGGTCGAGATCCCGGTGCCCCCGCAGCTGATCGAGGACGAGGTGCACAACCACCTCGAGGGCGAAGGCCGCCTCGAGGACGACGTGCACCGCGCGGAGGTCGCCGAGGCCAGCGAGAAGCAGTTCAAGACGCAGATGCTGCTCGACAAGATCGCCGAGACGGTCAACGTCCAGGTGTCGCAGGACGAGCTCACGCAGTATCTGGTGCAGTCCGCTGCCCAGTACGGCATGGCTCCGCAGGAGTTCGTCAACGCGCTGCAGGAGGGCAACCAGCTGCCCGCCATGATCGGCGAGGTCTCGCGCAACAAGGCCCTCGCGGTCGCCCTGGGCAAGGTCACCGTCGTCGACACGAACGGCAACCCCGTCGACCTGAGCGGCTTCGTCGCCACTGAGGACGAGGCCGCCGACGAGGCGGAGGTCGTCGAAGAGGCGGAGGAGATCGCGGATGCCGCGGCCGACGCCGACGCGGTGATCGAGGCCGAAGAGACCGAAGCGCCGGCCAAGCCGGCCAAGAAGGCGCCTGCGCGCAAGCCGGCCGTCAAGAAGGCCGACGCCGAGGCTGCGGACGCCGAGGCAGCAGAGAAGCCCGCCGCGAAGAAGGCCCCGGCCAAGAAGGCTCCGGCCAAGAAGGCCGCTGCCGACAAGGAGTAATAGCCGCGACTGCGGTGATCAGGGGACGGATGCCGCGGCATCCGTCCCCTTCTTCATGGAGGAGGAACCGTGCACGACGACTGGACGTCACGCGTCGAGGCCGTCTGGAACGACGACGCGCTGAGCGACGACGACCGGCTGGAGCGGATCGACGCCCTCGCTGCCGAGCGACCCGCCGGTGACGCGGTCGCGCTGTTCGAGCGTGCCGGCGCGCGCGACGCCGCGGGGCTCGAGGCGGACGCGGCCCCGCTGTATCGCGCCGCACTCGACGCGGGCCTCGACGCCGTGCACCGGCCGCAGGCCGTGATCCAGCTCGCCAGCACGCTGCGCAATCTCGGGCGGGCGGAGGAGGCTGTGTCGATGCTGCGAGCCGAGGTCGCGCGGCGGCCGGCCTCTCCGCTCCAGGATGAGGCCTCGGCCTTCCTGGCCCTCGCGCTGGTGTCGCTCGGACGCGAGCGGGAGGCCGCATCCCTCGCGCTGCGAACCCTGGCCCCTCACCTCAGCCGATACACGCGTTCGGTGGCGTCGTATGCCGACGAGCTCGCCGGACGCACGCCCTGATCTGCCCAGGGCGAACACGGGCGGGTCGCTCGTGGCGCGCCGGTAGATTCGATGGCGACCCAAGGAAACAGGAGTACACATGGCCGAACCACTTGTCGCGACCAGCGTCTTCGACAGGCTGCTGAAGGACCGCATCATCTGGCTGGGGTCGGAGGTGCGTGACGACAACGCCAACGAGATCTGCGCGAAGATCCTGCTTCTCGCCGCCGAGGATTCCGAGAAGGACATCTACCTGTACATCAACTCGCCGGGCGGGTCGATCACGGCCGGCATGGCGATCTACGACACCATGCAGTTCGTGCCCAACGACATCGTGACGGTCGGCATCGGCATGGCCGCCTCGATGGGGCAGCTGCTGCTCACCGCCGGCACCAAGGGCAAGCGCTACATCACGCCGAACGCCCGGGTGCTGCTGCACCAGCCGCACGGCGGCTTCGGCGGCACCGCGAGCGACATCCAGACCCAGGCGCAGCTGATCCTCGACATGAAGAAGCGCCTCGCCGAGATCACGGCGTCGCAGACCGGCAAGACCGTCGAGCAGATCAACGCCGATGGTGACCGCGACCGCTGGTTCACGGCGCCCGAGGCCCTCGAGTACGGCTTCGTCGACCACATCCGCGACTCGGCGCTCGACGTCATCGGCGGCGGCGGCACCGCCGTATCCGCGAGCTGACGGCACCCGAAGGCGAAAGAGAGAGAACCCGGAATGCAGACCCCCACCTTCGGCGGAGCGCCCCAGGCCCCGCAAGGCCTCCAGATGCCCGGCAGCCGCTACATCCTGCCGCAGTTCGAGGAGCGCACGGCCTACGGCTACAAGCGCCAGGACCCCTACAACAAGCTGTTCGAGGATCGCGTGATCTTCCTGGGCGTCCAGGTCGACGACGCGTCCGCGGATGACGTCATGGCGCAGCTCCTCGTGCTCGAGAGCCAGGATCCCGACCGCGACATCATCATGTACATCAACTCGCCCGGCGGCTCGTTCACGGCGATGACGGCGATCTACGACACCATGCAGTACGTGTCGCCGCAGATCCAGACCGTCGTGCTGGGTCAGGCGGCTTCGGCGGCAGCCGTGCTGCTGGCCGCAGGCGCACCCGGCAAGCGCCTCGCGCTGCCGAACGCCCGAATCCTGATCCACCAGCCCGCCGTGGGCGAGGCGGGGCACGGACAGGCGTCCGACATCGAGATCCAGGCCGCGGAGATCCTCCGCATGCGCACGTGGCTCGAAGAGACCCTTGCCAAGCACTCGAACAAGACGCAGGCAGAGGTGAACAAGGACATCGACCGCGACAAGATCCTGTCCGCCGAGGAGAGCGTCACGTACGGTCTCGTCGACCAGGTGCTGACGACGCGCAAGCGCGGCCAGCAGGCGGCGCTGACCAAGTAGTCGCTTCCGACAGGCACCAGCGGTTCATCGACGCCCCGTCGTCCGGATTCCCCGGGCGGCGGGGCGTCGTCGTGCCGCCCCGCGGCGGCGTCCGCTCAGCGCGAAACCGGCGATTCCACAACGCGTGTCGCAATGCCGCCGCATGTCGGCGTCAGCTATTAGGCTCGGAGAACAGCTGGGGGGCTCGTCCCCCAGAGGTCACCAAGGAGGAGCGGCATGGCACGCATCGGTGAGAGCGCCGACCTGTTCAAGTGCTCCTTCTGCGGCAAGAGCCAGAAGCAGGTCCAGCAGCTGATCGCAGGACCGGGCGTCTATATCTGCGACGAATGCGTCGAGCTCTGCAACGAGATCATCGAAGAGCGCATGGCCGAGTCCTCCTCGGGCGTCGTCGCCGATTTCGATCTGCCGAAGCCGCGCGAGATCTTCGCGTTCCTCGAGGAGTACGTGGTCGGGCAGACCGACGCCAAGCGGGCACTCTCGGTCGCGGTGTACAACCACTACAAGCGCGTGCGCGCCCACGGCACCATCCAGTCCGCCGAGCAGCGCGCCGACGAGATCGAACTCGCGAAGAGCAACATCCTCCTTCTCGGCCCCACCGGCTGCGGCAAGACCTATCTCGCGCAGACGCTGGCCAAGCGGCTCAATGTGCCGTTCGCCGTCGCCGATGCCACCGCGCTGACGGAGGCGGGCTACGTCGGCGAAGACGTCGAGAACATCCTGCTGAAGCTCCTGCAGGCGGCCGATTTCGACACCAAGCGTGCCGAGACCGGCATCATCTACATCGACGAGGTCGACAAGATCGCCCGCAAGGCCGAGAACCCGTCGATCACCCGCGACGTGTCGGGAGAGGGGGTCCAGCAGGCGCTCCTGAAGATCCTGGAAGGCACCGTCGCATCGGTGCCGCCGCAGGGCGGCCGCAAGCACCCGCACCAGGAGTTCATCCAGATCGACACCACGAACGTGCTGTTCATCGTCGCGGGCGCCTTCGCCGGGCTGGAAGACATCATCTCGTCGCGCGTCGGCAAGCACGGCGTCGGCTTCGGCGCCTCGCTGCACCGCAAGGACGAGGATCTGAACCTTTTCGGCGACGTGCAGCCCGAAGACCTCCACAAGTTCGGCCTGATCCCCGAATTCATCGGCCGCCTACCGGTCGTCGCCTCGGTGTCGCCGCTGGACCGTGAAGCTCTGATGGAGATCCTCACCGAGCCGAAGAACGCGCTGGTGAAGCAGTACCAGCGCATGTTCGAGCTCGACGGCGTGGCCCTGGAGTTCGATCGCGAGGCGCTCGAGGCCATCGCCGATCTCGCCGTGGCCCGCAAGACCGGTGCGCGCGGTCTGCGTGCGATCCTCGAAGACGTCCTCGGTCCGATCATGTTCGAGATCCCGTCGACCGACGACGTCGACAAGGTCGTCGTGACCCGTGCAGCCGTCGAAGAGGGCGCGGCGGCCACGCTGGTCCTGAGGGAGAAGCGCAAGAGCGCCTGACCTTCCGGTTCGCGCGCTGCAGCGGGAACGGCGCGAGCGTCGGCGGCGCGGCGACCTGCCGGAGCGCCGGCGGCGCGGCGCGGATACAGTTCGAGGATGGACGAGTTCACTCCCGACCTCGACGGGTTCTCCGGAGTCATCAGCATTCGCCGCGGCGACGACGTCCTCGGCGAATGGGCGGTCGGCGTGGCGAACCGCACCTTCGATGTGCCCCACACGACCGAGACCCGGTTCGGCTTGGCGAGCGGCACGAAGACGTTCACCGCGATGACGGTGCTGTCCGTGGTCGGCGACGGGTTGCTGTCCCTCGACACGCCTGCACGCGAACTCCTCGGGCCCGACCTGCCGCTTATCGCCGATGACGTCACGATCGATCACCTGCTGACCCACACCTCCGGCATCGGCGACTACCTCGATGAGGAGGTGGACGCGCTCGCGCCGCTGACCCTCCCCGTTCAGCAGCTCGACTCGACGCCGGCGTACCTTCCGATGCTCGACGGCTTGCCCACGAAGTTCCGCGCGGGGGAGCGGTTCTCATACTGCAACGGCGGATACGTGGTCCTGGCGGTCATCGCGGAGCGCGCTGCGGGTGCGCCCTTCACCGAGCTCGTCGCGAACCGGGTCTTCGCACCCGCGGGCATGACGGCTTCCGGCTTCCCGCGCTCCGACCTGCTGCCACCGGGCACCGCCACCGGCTACAAGGACGACGGGCGCACCAATGTCTTCGAGCTGCCCGTCGTCGGGTCCGGCGACGGCGGGGCGCATTCGACTGTCGCGGATCTGCACCGGTTCTGGGTCGCCCTGCGCGCAGGCCGCTTGCTGCCGCGTGAACTCGTGGAAAGCGCGCTGGAGACGACCACCGCGGATGCCGGCGACGGCCGCGGCTACGGACGCGGTGTGTGGCTCGAGGAAGGCGATCTGGTCATTGCAGGAGGCGACCACGGCGTGACCGCGGTCAGCCGGCACGACCGCTCGACCGGGATCACCGTGTCGGCCCTCGCCAACATCGAGGTCGCGACGTTCGCGCGCACGCGCGAGGCCATGCAGCGGATCCGAGAGCGTGTCGGCGGTGCCGAGTAGCTTCGGCGTGTGAACAGTCCGCGTCCATTCTCGATCCAGGTACCCGACTCCGAGCTCACCGACCTGCGCGAGCGCCTGGCCCGATTCCGGCCGCTGCCCGATTCGCCGCGCCGACCCGCGTCCGGCATGAGCGCCGACTACCTCGCCGAGCTCGTCGCGACGTGGCGCACGTGGGACTGGCGCGGTCGCGAACGGTGGCTGAACCGGCATCCGCAGTTCCTCGCCGAGATCGGCGACACCACCGTCCACTTCGCCCACCTGCGTTCCGAACGTGCTGATGCCCCGGCGCTGCTGGTCATGCACGGCTGGCCGCACACCTTCGCCCTGCAGCTGGAATTCGCCGATCTGCTGCCCGACTTCCACGTGGTCGTACCGAGCTTCCCGGGTTTCGCCTACTCGTCGGCCTACACCGACGGGCCGATCACCGAGGTGCGCCTCGCCACCACGATGCACGCACTGATGACCGATGTGCTGGGGTACGAGAAGTACCTCACCTACGGCGAGGACGTGTCGGCCAACGTGAACGATCTCATCGCCGGCTCATATCCCGACGCGGTGAGCGGCGTCATGGTGACGCATTCGCACTTTCCCTCGATGGCAGAGCGACCGGAACTCACGGCGCCCGACGAGGTGGCGTTCTTCGCGCGCCTCGAGCAGTGGGGCGGCGCGAACGGCGCCTACGGTCACGTGCAGGCCACTCGGCCGGACACCCTGGCTGCGGCGCTGAACGACTCCCCGGCGGGCCTCGTCGCCTGGCTGGCGGAGAAGCTCGTCGAGTGGAGCGACACACCCGCGGGAGATCCTCGGGCGATCGAACGCCGGATCTCACGCGAGCGCATCCTCACCGAGGCGATGATCTACTGGACGACGCAGAGCATCGGCTCCTCGTTCCGGCCGTACTACGAAGGGGCCGACCAGCCCGATGAGATGCCCGCGGTGGTGATTCCGGCATCCGTGCACATCCAGCGTCACGAGGGCGACTATCCAGAATCACTCGCGCGGCGCTTCTATCGCGACCTCCGCACCTTCGAGCGCCTCGACGAAGGCGGACATTTCGCGGTCGCCGAGGTGCCGGAGGCGATGGCCGATCGAGTCCGGGCGTTCGCGCGCGAGCTCGATCTCCTCTGACGGGACGTCAGTCGGCGAGGCCGCGGCGCTCCAGCAGCGGCTGGATCTCTGCATCCCGCCCACGGAAGTCGCGGTAAGCCTCGAGCGGGTCCTTCGATCCGCCGACGCCCAGCAGCCGCCCGCGGAAGCGGTCGCCGTTCTCACGGCGGAGACCGCCGTTCTCGCGAAACCATTCCACGGTGTCGGCATCGAGCACCTCGCTCCAGATGTAGGAGTAGTAGCCCGCGCTGTAGCCGCCGGAGAAGACGTGCGCGAAGTACGTCGATGAGTAGCGCGTCGGCACGACCGGGTTGTCCAGACCGATGTCGGCCAGAGCGGATGCCTCGAACGCGGCCACATCGAGGTCGGCCGACGCCTCATCGACCGAGAGCGAGTGCCACGCCTGGTCGAGCCACGCGGCGGCCAGATACTCGCTGGTCGCGAAGCCCTGGTTGAACGCCTCCGACGCGTGCAGCTTCTCCACGACCTCGGCGGGGAGCGGTTCGTCGGTGTCGATGTGGCGGGCGTACGACCCGAGGATCTCGGGCCAGTAGATCCACATCTCGTTCACCTGGCTCGGGAACTCGACGAAGTCGCGGTACACGTTCGTGCCGGCGAAATGCGGGTAGGTGACCGTCGCGAACAGGCCGTGCAGTGCGTGTCCGAACTCGTGGAACAGCGTGGTCACCTCGTCGAGGCTGAGCAGCGTCGGACGACCCTCGGCGGGCTTCGGGACGTTCAGGTTGTTGACGACGATCGGCTGCGTCCCGCGCAGGCGCGACTGCAGGACGATCGAGTTCATCCATGCCCCGCCGCGCTTGGTGTCGCGCGTGTACAGGTCGAGGATGTAGAGCCCCAGCGCCGATCCGTCGGCGTTGTGCACCTCGAACACGCGGGTGTCGGCGTGGTATCCGCCGAGATCGCCGCGCTCGCTGAACGTGATGCCGTAGAGATCGGTCGCGGCACGGAACACGCCGTCCTGCAGCACGCGCTCCGCCTCGAACCAGGGACGCAGCGCCGACCGATCCAGGTCGTACTCGGCGGCCCGCACCTTCTCGGTGTAGAACGCCCAATCGTGCGCCTCGAGCGGGAAGGGCTCGGCACCGGCGTCGATGATCGCCTGCAGCTTCTCCTGTTCGCGGCGCGCGTTGCGGGCCGCCGGGACCGCCAGACGACGCAGCAGGTCGTGAACCGCCTCCGGCGAGCCCGCCGTCTCGTCCGACGTGATGTACGCCGCGTGGGAGTCGTACCCGAGCATCGCCGCACGCTCGGCGCGCAGGCGCACGATCTCGAGCAGCGTGGCACGGTTGTCGTTCTCGTTGCCGCGCGAACCGCGCGAGCGGGACGCCGACAGCAGGCGTGCGCGAGACTCCCTGTCGGTGAGACTCGAGAGATAGGGGTGGCCGGTGAAGAGGGTGAGCGTCACCACCCACTTGCCGTCCAGCTCGCGCTCGGCGGCCGCCTGTGCCGCGGCCGAGAGCTCGCCCTCCGAGAGCCCGTTCAGCTGGGCGGCGTCATCGAACACGACCGCCAGGTCGTTCGTGTCTGCGAGCAGGTTCTTCTCGAACTGCGTGGTGAGGGTCGACAGGCGCTGGTTCAGCTCGGTGAGGCGCTTCTTGGCCTCGTCGTCGAGGCCGGCGCCGGCGTGCGACATCTCCGTGTAGTGGCGTTCGACGAGGTACCGCTGTTCCGGCGTGAGGTCGAGCTGATCGAGCTGATCATGGATCGTCTTGATGCGCCAGTACAGCGCCGAGTCGAGCTGGATCGAGTCCTGGTGCGCCGACATGAGCGGCGCGAGCTGCTCCTCGATCTCCTGGATCTCGTCCGTCGCATCTGCCGAGGACACGGTGTAGAACGTCCGCGCGACGTCGCCCAGGAGGCGGCCGCTCTCCTCGAGCGGGACCAGGGTGTTCTCGAACGTCGGCATCGACCGAACCCGTGTGATCGCCGACACCTCCGCGGTGTGCGCGGCGAACGCCTGCTCGAACGCGGGGAGGTAGTGCTCGGGAAGGATCTCGGCGTAGTCCGGAAGCCCGTAGGGGAGAGCGCTGGGCGCGAGGAGCGGGTTGTCGTTCGGCATGGCGTCCAGCCTAGTCAGGAGCGACGCTGGTGCCGAAAAGCCTTTGCAAACCATCGCTTGCAAAGAAACGCTTGCAAAGAATTCTTTGCATGGCTACTCTGGTGCCATGGCACAGAACGAGGCGCACGAACCGGATGCCGCCACCCGCAGTGAGCGGCACCACAACGAGGATCGGGTCCTCGACTCCGGTGCGCTCCGCGCGCTGGCACATCCTCTCCGGGTGAGGATCTACGACATCCTCAGCCAGTACGGCCCGCAGACGGCCAGTTCCCTGGCCGAGCGGCTGGGGGAGTCCAGCGGCTCCACCAGCTATCACCTGCGGGCCCTCGCCAAGCAGGATCTGATTCGCGAGGCCGCCGATCGCGGCACCGGCCGGGAGCGGTGGTGGGAGCGTCCGGTCGGCGGTGTCTCGTTCGCGAACCCCTCCGCGATGGCGACCCCTGCCGGCCGCGCTGCGACGCAGGTCGTGATGACCGAGTTCCTGCGCAACCGCAACGATCAGCTGCTGGACTTCATCAACCGCGGCATCGCCGGCGAAGACGAGAGCTGGCAGGACGGCACCCTCATCTCCACGGCGACCGCCCGGCTCACGCCGGAGCAGAGCAAAGAGCTCGCGCTCAAGATCATGGCCCTGATCGACGAGGCCGTGGAGAACAACCGCAACCAGACCGGCGAGAGCGTCCGCCCCGTCACCATCCGGGCAGATCTGTTCCCGCTCCCAGAACTAGGAGGACAGTCATGACCACCATCACCGCAGGCGAAGCGGCACGGCACGGCTTCGTGACACCCGCCACCCGCTTCGACCGCACCCTGCTGCGCGCGGCAGCCGCCATCGACGCCTTCGTCCTGGCGCGGGTGGAGCGTCGGGTCGGCGCCGAACGCCGCCGCGCGCTGACCGCGCAGGCCACTGCGAGCGGCGCACGGCGCGAGGCACAGGCACTCGCAGCCATCGGGATCCTCCCGCGATGAGCGAGAGCACCGACACCGTGGCGGAGGCCGGATCGTCGGCCGGGCGGCCAGGCAGGGTCCCGCTCGGCCGCGATTTCGGCAAGCTGTGGACGGCGGCGGCATTCAGCAACCTGGCCGACGGGGTGGGGCGCGTCGCCGTGCCGCTCATCGCGACGACGCTCACCCGCGACCCCCTCGCCATCTCCGCACTCGGTGCCCTGGCGTTCCTGCCCTGGCTGGTCTTCGGGCTGCCCGCCGGCATGATCGTCGACCGCTTCGACCGCCGCTGGATCATGGCGATCGCGAACGGGCTTCGCGGGCTCGCGGCCGTCGGGCTCGCAGCGCTCACCGTCGCGGGCGCCATCGACATCTGGTGGCTGTTCGCCGGTGTGCTCGTGTTCGGCCTCGGAGAGACGCTCTTCGACAACGCGACGAACTCCATCGTGCCCAGCGTCGTACAGCGTCCGGCGTTGGATCGCGCCAACGGGTGGCTGCAGGCCGCGCAGATCACGATCGACAGCTTCATCGCCTCGCCGATCGGCGGCGTCCTGTTCGCCGTCGCGCTGGCGCTGCCTCTGTGGGTGGGAGCCGCGGGCTATCTCATCCCCATCGTCCTCGCTGTGATGCTGCCGCTGTCGGCCGCGCGCCCGCTCCGGACCGATCGCACGCCGAGCGCCGGTGCAGCTGCGAGAGCAGAGGCCGGCGTCGCCGCGGGCGAGCCGCTCGCGGCGGCCGACATGGACCATGAGGTCGACATGACCGCCGAGGTCGAGGCATCCGCATCGTCGAACGTGTCGGCGCGCGAAGCCCTCGTCTATCTCTGGCGGCACCGCTTCCTGCGGTCGATGGTCGTCTTCACCTCGATCGTCGGCTGCGCGTTCGCGTTCGCCCAGGCGCCGGTGTTCCTCTACTTCCTCGATGTGCACGGCGTCGCGCCGGCGGCCATCGGACTCGTGACGGCGGGGATCGGACTGGGCGGCCTCGGCGGCTCACTCGTCGCGGCTTCGCTCGTCGCCAAGTTCGGACGCGGCAAGGTCATGCTCGGTGCCAACATCGTCGCTGCGATCGGCCTCGCCGGCGTGTGGGCCGCCCCGGAGGCGATCTCGGCGACCATCGCGTACGCCACCATGGCAGCCGCGGTGTCGATCTGGAACGTGCCGTGGGGCGCTCTGCGCCAGCGGATCGTGCCGGGGCACCTGTTCGGTCGCGTGCTCGGCATCAGCCGCACCCTCACCTGGGGCATCTTCCCGTTCGCGACGCTGCTGGGCGGCTGGGTGGCTCGCATCGATCTGCGACTGCCCTTCCTGCTGGCCGCGGGCGTCACGCTGGTCGCGACGGCGGTCGCCGTACGCCTGCTGCTCTCGGCCTCGACGCACAACGCGCCGGAGGAGTGAGCTCGGCTTCTAGCCGAAGCCGTCCTCCGGGTCGTTCCGCGCGACGGCGTGGCCATCCGCGTCGAGCGTCACGATGACGCCGGTGTCGAGCTCCGCGATCGGCTTGCCCTCCAGCCACGTCAGCGTCCAGCGCGGGCGCGGCTGACCGAGCTGGTCGAGCGGGATCGTCGCGTCGACAGCGCGGACGCCGTCCCGCAGCGCCTCGGGTACGGCCTGAGGCGGTTCGTCGCCCGAGGTCCAGCGGGTTCCCAGCTGCATGTCAGTCCTCCTGCGGGGCGAGCTCGATCTCGGTGACCGACAGGGCATCGGCCTCCTCGTAGCGGATCTCGGCGATCCGCCCCACGGCCTTCAGATCGCCCTCCGCCAGCCGGAGGGCGGCGATCGCGTCGGCGGGGGCCGCGATCGTGGCGTGCGACACCTCGGCCTTCTGCGACACCTTGGCCTCGGTCTTCGCACGGCGGACGCCGATCAGCGCCTCGCCGACGATCTTGAGCACGGCCGGGTCGCCGTCGATGCCGAGCGGCTCGGGCCACTGCGCGTTGTGGACCGACCCCTCGTTGAACCACGACCACGACTCCTCCGTCGCGAACGACAGCACGGGCGCGAACAGGCGCAGCAGCGTCGACAGCGCGATGCGCAGCGCGAGGGCCGCGGATGCCTGAGCCACGTCGGCCTGGTTGTAGGCACGCTCCTTGACGAGTTCGAGGTAGTCGTCGCAGAACGTCCAGAAGAACGATTCCGTGAGCTCGAGGGCGCGCGCGTGGTCGTACGCATCGAGGGCCTTGGTCGCGTCGCGTACGACGGCGTCGAGCGCGGTCAGCATCGACGCGTCCAGGGCGTGCGTGACCTCCGCACCGGCGGCAGCGGGGAACGACAGCACGAACTTGGCCGCGTTGAGCACCTTGATCGCCAGACGCCGGCCGATCTTCACCTGCGTCGGGTTCTGCGGATCGAACGCCGCGTCGGTGCCGAGACGGCTCGACGCCGCCCAGTAGCGCACCGCGTCCGAGCCGTGCTGCGAGAGGATGTCGGCCGGGGTGACGACGTTGCCCTTGGACTTCGACATCTTCTTGCGATCGGGGTCCACGATGAACCCCGAGATCGCGGCATCCCTCCACGGCGCGCGGTCGTCCTCGAGGGCGCTGCGGAGCAGGGTGGAGAACAGCCACGTGCGGATGATGTCCTGACCCTGCGGGCGCATGTCGAACGGGGCGACGAGGTTCCAGAGCTCCGGATCGCGCTCCCAGCCGCCGGCGAGCTGCGGGGTCAGCGACGAGGTCGCCCAGGTGTCGAAGATGTCGTTCTCACCCTCGAAGCCGCCCGGCACTCCGCGCTGGTCGGCGGAGTATCCGGCCGGAACGTCGGTCGAGGGGTCGACGGGCAGTGACGCGTGGTCGGGCGTGATGATGCGGTCGTAGTCGCGCTCGCCGTTCGCGTCCAGCCCGTACCAGACCGGGATCGGCACGCCGAAGAAGCGCTGACGCGATACGAGCCAGTCGCCGGTGAGGCCGTTGGTCCAGTTCTCGAACCGCACCCGCATGAAGTCCGGGTGCCACGACATCTGCTTCCCGAGCGTGATGAGCTTCTCGCGGAGGGCCTCGTCGCGCGCGCCGTTGCGGATGTACCACTGGCGGGTCGAGACGATCTCCATCGGGCGATCGCCCTTCTCGTAGAACTTCACGACGTGCGTGAACGGCTTCGGGTCGCCGACGAGCTCGCCCGACTCCTGCAGCAGCTCCACCACGCGCTTCTTGGCGCTGAACACCGTCTTGCCCGCCAGCTCGGCATAGGCCGCCTTGCCCGCATCCGTGGCGATCGCATCCGGCGCGTCGGTGACGATGCGACCGTCGAGGCCGAGAATAGTGCGGTTCGGGAGATTCAGCTCACGCCACCAGATGATGTCGGTCACGTCGCCGAAGGTGCAGATCATCGCGATGCCCGAGCCCTTGTCGGGCTGAGCGAGGGGATGCGCGAGCACGGGCACCTCGACCTCGAAGAGCGGGGTGCGCACGGTGGTGCCGAAAAGCGGCTGGTAGCGCTCGTCGTCGGGGTGCGCGACCAGGGCCACGCACGCCGCGAGCAGCTCCGGCCGCGTCGTCTCGATGTGCACATCGCCCGAGCCGTCCGTCTTGTGGAACGCGACCCGATGGAACGCGGCGGGCTGCTCGCGCTCCTCCAGCTCGGCCTGGGCGATCGCCGTGCGGAAGTCGATGTCCCACATGGTGGGTGCCAGGTCCTGGTACGCCTCGCCTCGCTCGAGGTTGCGCAGGAACGCACGCTGGCTGGTGCGGATCGTGTCGTCCGAGATGGTGCGGTAGGTCTGGGTCCAGTCGACGCTGAGTCCGAGCTGTCGGAACAGCGCCTCGAAGTGCTTCTCGTCCTCGACCGTCAGCCTCTCGCAGAGCTCGATGAAGTTGCGGCGGCTGATCGGGATCTGGTCGGCGGCGCGACTGGACTTGTTGTCGCCGCCCTCGAACGGCGGCGTGAAATCGGGCTGGTACGCGAGGGACGGGTCGCAGCGAACGCCGTAGTAGTTCTGCACGCGACGCTCGGTGGGCAGGCCGTTGTCGTCCCAGCCCATCGGGTAGAACACCGTCTTGCCGCGCATCCGCTCGTACCGCACCTTGAGGTCGGTGTGCGTGAAGGAGAAGACGTGACCGATGTGCAGGCTGCCCGACGCGGTCGGCGGGGGAGTGTCGACCGAATAGACGCCCTCACGGCCCACCTCGGCGGCACGCACGCGGTCGAACAGATACGTTCCCTGCGCCGACCATGCGGCATCCCACTTGGCCTCGAGGCCTTCCAGCGCGGGCTTGTCGGGGATCGATCCCTGTGCGGGGCGGGCGTCGGTCATGGCAGGACTCCTCGAGCGATATGTGCGGCACTGTGTGAGCGTGCCTGAGTGTGGGATGTCGCTCGATTCTAGCCCGGGCCGTTCGCACCTCGAGAAGCGGGGGGATGCCGCGGCCTGCGGCATCCCCCTGTTCCGGGCGCGTGTCGACTCAGGCCGTGACGGTCGCGGTCGCCGTCGCGCTGGCGGGGTCGGTCGCCAGTTCCGGCTCGACCGGGCGCCGCGCGGCGGCCCACGCTGACACCAGGGTGACCGCCGACATGATCGCCAGGATCACGCCGGGATGCCACCACGCGTAGTCCGTGGCCTCGCCGAGCGCGAGCGTGAGGAAGGGCACGAAGCCGCTGATCGTCGCCGCGAGGGCGTACGCGAACGACAGCGCCGAGTACCGGAAGCGGTCGGGGAAGAGATCGTTCATCAAGCCGCCCAGGGCCGCCCAGGCCATCGTCGGCAGGATGCCGCCGACGATCATCGTCGCGACGAGGATCGGGAACGTGGCGAACTGGAGGAGGAAGTACATCGGGAACGCGATGAGCAGCGTGCCCAGCGCACCCCACAGCACGACGCGCGCGGAGCCGATCCGCGCCGCCCACCGTCCGAACAGCGGGATCGTCACCAGCTGCAGCAGGCCGCCGATGGTGGTGGCGACGAGGAGATCCTGGAAGCTGAAGCCGAGCTGCTCGACCCCGTAGTTGACGGTGTAGGTGTTCATCAGCGAGTACGACCCGATGCCCAGCAGCGCGGCGCCGATGGCGATCGCCATCGCACCGGGGCGCTTCGCGAACATCGTGACGAACGGGATGCGGTCGCGGCGGCCCTCGGCGACGACGCCCTCGAACACCGGCGTCTCGGAGATCGACCACCGCAGGTAGAGCGAGACCAGCAGCAGCGGAACGGCGAGCAGGAACGGGATGCGCCATCCCCACTCCGCGATCTGCTCGGCGGGGAGCACCGCCGTGAGGACGATGAAGACCGCGGCCGACAGGATGGAGCCGACGGGCGAGCCGAGCTGGGGGATCGCGGCATAGAACGCGCGCTTGACCGGGCCCGAGTTCTCGGTGGCGATGAGGATCGAGCCGCCCCACTCGCCGCCCAGCGACAGCCCCTGCACGATGCGCAGCAGGATCAGGAGAACGGCGCCGAGCCAGCCCGCCTGCGCGTAGGTCGGCAGCAGGCCGATGAGGCCGGTCGCGACGCCCATGATGCCGACGGTCCACAGCAGGGTCGCCCTGCGCCCGACGCGGTCGCCCATGTAGCCGAAGATGACGGCGCCGATGGGGCGCACGACGAAGGCCAGTGCGATCGTCAGGAACGCTGCGCTGGTGGCGCCGAACTCCCCGAGCGGATCGAAGAAGAGCGGTCCGACGAAGAACGCCGAGAAGTAGGCGAACAGGTAGAAATCGAAGGATTCCAGCGAGGTCCCCACCATCGATGCCCAGGCGACGCGGCGCGTGGGGGCGGATTCGGGAACCAGAGCGGATTCGGGTGCGGCTGCGGTCACGGATGTCAATCTTGGCACGAGTCCAGAAACTCCGTCCCCCTGCTCCGCATTCCCCCTTGCGCAGCCACGGTAGACTCGTTGCACAGCGTCGATCCGGCCATCACCGGGGAGCACTCGGAAGAACAGGAGCCCGCGCGAGCGGGATCCCCATTAGAACCGAGCGGGTCAGGCCCGTCACAGCCGCAGTGAGAGGGGATGGATGCCCGGGCCACCGGCATCCGTCAACGCAGGGTGGTACCGCGGTCGACCTGGATCCACGTTCAGGCGGATCGTCCCGGCAGGAAGCACACGAGCGAGCACCTGCGAGAGATGATGACCTACCCCCGCCCCTCCGCCTTCGGCCCCGCCGCCGACGCGGCGCCTGCAGCAGTCGTCCCGAGCCCGCGCTTCCCCGAGATCGAGCGGGAGACGCTCGCGTTCTGGGAGGCCGACCAGACCTTCCGCGCGTCGATCGATCAGCGCGAGGGCGCCGATGAGTGGGTCTTCTACGACGGCCCGCCGTTCGCCAACGGCCTGCCGCACTACGGACACCTCCTCACCGGCTACGCCAAGGACCTCTTCCCGCGCTTCCAGACCATGCGCGGCAAGAAGGTCGACCGTGTGTTCGGCTGGGACACGCATGGCCTTCCCGCCGAACTCGAGGCGATGAAGCAGCTCGGTATCACCGAGAAGAGCGAGATCGAGGCGATGGGCATCGCCGCGTTCAACGCCAAATCCCGCGAATCTGTGCTCGCGTACACCCGCGAGTGGGAGGACTACGTCACCCGGCAGGCGCGCTGGGTGGACTTCGGACGCGGCTACAAGACGCTGGACCTCACCTACATGGAGTCCGTGCTGTGGGCGTTCAAGACGATCTACGACAAGGGACTGGCCTACGAGGGTCACCGCGTCCTTCCGTACTGCTGGCGGGACGAGACGCCGCTCTCGGCGCACGAGCTGCGCATGGACGACGACGTCTACAAGATGCGCCAGGATCCGTCGGTGACGATCACGTTCCCCCTGACGGGGCTCAAGGCGGAAGCACTGGGGCTCACCGCGGTCCGCGCGCTGGCCTGGACGACGACGCCGTGGACGCTCCCCACCAACTTCGCCCTCGCCGTCGGCCCGGGCATCCGCTACGTCGTCGTGCCCGGCGGGCCCAACGGCGCCGCGGACGTCCACCGCGACGACGAGCCCGCCGAAGCCGAGTCGCACCGCTACCTTCTCGCCGAGGAGCTGCTCGCCGGGTACGCGAAGGACCTCGGCTACGAGTCGGCGGACGACGCGCGCGCGGCGGTCCAGCAGACGATCCTCGGCGCCGACCTCGAAGACGTCACCTACGACAGTCTCTTCGACTACTACGCGGATGCCGCGACCTGGGGCACCGAGCGCGCCTGGCGGATCCTCGTCGACGACTACGTGACGACCGGCGATGGCACCGGCATCGTCCACCAGGCCCCGGCTTACGGTGAGGACGACCAGCGGGTGACCGAGGCCGCCGGCATCCCGCTCATCATGAGCCTCGACGACGGCGGACGGTTCCTGCCGCAGGTGACGGATGTCGCGGGCCAGCTGTGGATGGACGCGAACCGTCCGCTCATCCGCCTGCTCCGCCAGGCAGGCCGCCTGCTGCGCGAGGCGAGCTACGAGCACTCGTACCCGCACTGCTGGCGCTGCCGCAACCCGCTCATCTACCGTGCCGTCTCCAGCTGGTTCGTGCGGGTCACCGACGTCAAGGACCGACTGCTCGCCAACAACGAGCAGATCACCTGGGTGCCCGAGAACGTCAAGCACGGCCAGTTCGGCAAGTGGCTCGAGGGCGCACGCGACTGGTCGATCAGCCGCAACCGCTACTGGGGATCGCCCATCCCGGTGTGGAAGAGCGACGACCCCGAGCACCCTCGGGTCGACGTCTACGGCTCCCTCGAGGACCTCGAGCGCGACTTCGGCCGCCTCCCGCGCAACGCGGAGGGCGAGGTCGACCTGCACCGGCCGTACATCGACGACCTGACGCGCCCCAATCCCGACGACCCCACCGGCAAGAGCACGATGCGCCGCATCGAGGACGTCTTCGATGTCTGGTTCGACTCGGGCTCGATGCCGTACGCGCAGGTGCACTACCCGTTCGAGAACCAGCAGTGGTTCGACGAGCACTCGCCCGCCGACTTCATCGTGGAGTACATCGGGCAGACCCGCGGCTGGTTCTACGTGATGCACGTGCTGTCGACCGCGCTGTTCGACCGGCCCGCGTTCACGGGGGTGTCGTGCCACGGCATCGTGCTCGGCAGCGACGGGCTGAAGATGTCGAAGTCTCTGCAGAACTACCCGGATGTCAGCGAGGTCTTCGACCGCGACGGCTCCGACGCGATGCGCTGGTTCCTCATGTCGAGCTCGGTGCTGCGTGGTGGCAACCTCATCGTCACGGAGGAGGGCATCCGCGCGGGCGTCCGCGAGTTCCTGCTGCCGCTGTGGAACGCGTGGTACTTCTTCGCCACCTATGCCAACGCCTCCGGCGGTCCCTCGACGGGGTCGGGCGCGGCGGGCGAGGGCTACCAGGCGTCGTGGCGCACCGATTCGACCGATGTGCTCGACCGGTACATCCTCGCGCTGACCGGCGATCTCGTCCGCGACGTCGGCGTGGACCTCGACGCGCTGGACTCGACTCTCGCCGCGGCGAAGCTGCGCGACTTCACGGAGGCGCTGACCAACTGGTACATCCGCCGGTCGCGGGACCGCTTCTGGGTCGGGGTGGACCCGTCGGACCCGAAGAGCACCGAGGCGTTCGACACGCTGTACACGGTGCTCGAGACGCTGACCCGCGTCGCGGCGCCGCTCATCCCGCTGGTGTCGGAGAAGATCTGGCAGGGCCTCACCGGTGGGCGAAGCGTCCATCTGCAGGATTGGCCGGACGCCGACGCCTTCCCCGCCGCCGACGACATCCGCACCGCCATGGACGCCGTGCGGGAGGCCTCCAGCGTCGCCAACGCGCTGCGCAAGAAGGAGGGTCGCCGCGTGCGCCTGCCGTTGCCGGCATTGACGGTGGCGGTGGCGGATGCCGCGTCCCTCGCGCAGTTCGAAGGCATCCTCCGCGACGAGCTCAACGTGAAATCGGTCGAGCTCATCGAGCTCGGCGAGGACGTGTCGGCGCGGTACGGCATCAGCAGGCGCCTGACCGTCAACGCGCGCGCCGTGGGTCCGCGCCTCGGCAAGCAGGTGCAGCACGTCATCGCGGGCGCCAAGGCGGGCCTGTGGGAGGAGCGGGACGGCGGGGTCGTCGTCGACGGCATCGCGCTGCAGCCGGGGGAGTACGACCTCAGCCTGGAGGCGGGCGGGGTCGCCGACGGCACGGCGATCGCACTGCTCTCGGGTGAGGGCTTCGTCCTGCTGGACACCACGACGACACCCGAGCTCGAGGCCGAAGGGCTGGCTCGCGATGTCGTCCGCGCCGTGCAGGACACCCGCAAGGCGGCCGGCTTCGACGTCAGCGACCGCATCCGGCTCGATCTCCTCTTCGACGACGCGGCCGACGCCGAGGCGGTCGCCGCGGCGTTCGGTGCCGCCAATGTGGCCGGTGAGACGCTCGCCGTCGCACATGCCGTGCGCTCCCGTGTCGCTCCGCTCATCACGGCCGGCGACAGCGACGGGACCGTCGAGTACGAGGCGGTCATCGACGCCGGGACGTACGCGAACCGCGGTGCGTTCACCGTCTCGGTGAGCCGGGCGGGGGTCTCGTCATGAGCGATCGCGAGCGCCGGAGGGCCGACGCCGTCTACGAGGCGCTGCTGCAGCGGCAGGGCGAGCAGTGGGTGCAGCCGCGCGTCGAGCGCACGCGCCGTGTGCTCGAGCTGCTCGACGACCCGCAGAAGACGTACCGTGTCGTGCACGTGACGGGCACGAACGGCAAGACGTCGACGAGCCGCATCATCGAGAGTCTGGTGCGTGCCCACGGCCTCCGGACCGGCCTGTTCACGAGCCCGCACCTGGAGCGCTTCACCGAGCGCATCATGATCGACGGGGAGCCGATCGACGACGCCGCCGTGGCCGACGCCTGGGACGAGATCGTGCCGTTCGTGGATCTCGTCGACGCCGAGCTCGTCGCGGGCGGCGACGCCCGGCTCACGTTCTTCGAGCTGCTCACCGTGCTCGCGTTCGTCGCCTTCGCGGACGCGCCGATCGACGTGCTCGTGCTCGAGGTGGGCATGGGCGGCTCGTGGGACTCCACGAACAGCGCCGACGGCGACGTCGCGGTCTTCGCGCCGATCGACCTCGATCACGCCGACCGCCTGGGCGACACGATCGCCGAGATCGCGACGGTGAAGGCGGGCATCATCAAGGACGGCGCCGCAGTCGTGTCGGCCCGGCAGGATCCCGCCGCCGAGGCGGTGCTGCGTCAGGCAGCCGCGGCGCGCGGCGCCTCGATCTCGTTCGAGGGTGCGGAGTTCGCGCTGGCACAGCAGCGGCTCGCCGTCGGCGGGCAGCAGATCACCGTGCGGGGGCTCGCCGGCACGTATGAGGACGAGTACCTGCCGCTGTACGGCGCGCATCAGGGCTTCAACGCCGCCCTCGCCGTCGCCGCTGTCGAGTCGCTGGTCGGCGGCGGAACCCAGCCGATCGCCGGCGACGTGCTCGCCGACGGACTCGGCGGTGCGACCTCGCCCGGACGCCTGCAGCTGATCGGTGCGGGCCCGACGGTGCTCGTCGACGCCGCCCACAACCCGCATGGCGCGCGGGCGCTCGTCACCGCCCTCCGGGAGGCGTTCGACTTCGACGAGTGGGGCGTGGTTCTGGGGGTCCTCGCCGACAAGGACGCCGCGGGAATCGTCGCGGAGATCGCACCCGTCGCGGCGCAGGTGTTCGCGACCGCGCCGGATTCCGAGCGCGCGGAGGAGGCCGACGCCATCGCCGACCTCGCCGAGGCCCACGGGCTGCGCGTCTCGGTGCACCGCGATCTGGCCGACGCCGCGGAGGCGGCGCGCGCGTGGGCCGCGGCATCCGATCGACGCGCCGTCGTCATCGCGGGTTCGGTCGTGCTCGCGGGCGAGGCGCTCAACCTGGCTGCCGCCGAGGACTGGAAGTCGGGGTGGAGCGAATGACGGCCGAGCAGCCGCCGCGCATGCGCCGCTCCCGCGGCGCCGCGGAATCGCTGGCGACGATCGTGCTCGGGTTCGAGTCGCTTGTCGCGGTCCTCGCCGGGCTCGCGATCTACGGGCTGAAGGCGCTTCCGGCCTCGATCGCGCCCTGGTGGGGCATCGTCGCCGGCGTGATCCTGGCTCTGCTCATGGTCGCCACCACCCGCGTCCTGAGGTACCGCTGGGGCATCGCGCTCGGCTGGGTGCTGCAGGCGATCGTCGCGCTCGGTGCGTTCCTGGTCTCCTCGCTCGCGCTGGTCGCCCTCATTTTCGGCGCCATGTACGGGTATGCGACGATCAAGGGAGCCGCGCTCGACAAGCGCAACGCCGCCCTCGCGGCCACCCCTCCCGAGTAGCC
>NZ_JBJDRK010000037.1:0-52342 GCF_044987405.1 Microbacterium sp. ZW T2_14
GGTCCATCTGGGCGATCCCCGCCGGAGTGTTCACCGAGAGGCGGCTGATCCTTCCATCGTCAGATATCAGGGGCGCTACTTCCTGTTCGCCTCGATGTCGCGCGGATACTGGCACTCCGATGACCTTGCCGAGTGGCACTATCGACCGACCGAGAAGCTCCCGCCGTTCGATTACGCCCCGGACGTCCGAGAGATCGACGGTGCGCTGATCATCAGCGCGTCCCGGAAGACGGGCAACTCGCCCTTCTTCCGGAGCATGGACCCCCTCGCCGACGACTTCGCGGAGGTCGCGCCCGGCACGTTCTCGTTCTGGGATCCCAGCATCTTCCAGGACGACGACGGGCGCATCTATCTGTACTGGGGCTGCGACAACGTGCAGCCGCTGTACGGGCTGGAACTGGACAGTGGACTGCAGCCGATCGGCGAACCGGTGCCCCTCGCCGCGAGCGATGTCGAGCGACGCGGGTGGGAGCGCACGGGGGAGGATTACGTCGTTCCCGAGCCGAAGACCGAGCGTGAACGCATGGTCGCCCAGCTCGCCGGACGTGCGCCGTACATCGAGGGCGCGTGGATGACGAAGGTGGGCGACACCTACTACCTCCAGTACGCGGCGCCGGGCACGCAGTGGAACACGTATGCGGACGGGTACCTCACCTCCGATTCGCCGTTGGGACCGTTCACGTACTCGAGCAGCAGCCCCTTCTCGTCCAAGCCGGGGGGTTTCATGACCGGTGCCGGCCACGGCAGCACCTTCCAGGACGAGTGGGGAAACTGGTGGCATGCGGCGACGATGCGCATCAGCGTGAACGACGTCTTCGAGCGACGGATGGGCATCTTCCCCGCTGGTTTCGACGAAGACGGTGTGCTCTTCTGCAACCAGAGCTTCGCCGACTACCCGCTCGTCGTGCCGGACGGGCCGTTCGACCCAAGGATGCCGCTCGAGCCGGAATGGATGCTGCTCTCGTACCGCGCGTCCGCGCAGGGGTCGTCGACGGCTCCGGGCCACGACGCGGCGCTGGCCACCGACGAGGACGCCCGCGACTGGTGGGCGTCGACGGCGCCGGGCGCCGGAGAATGGCTCGCGGTGGACCTCGGCGAGGTCCGGCAGGTGCACGCGGTGCAGGTGAATCTGGCCGATCAGGCTCTGGCCGATTCGGCGCCGCCGCTCGATGTCGGCGCGGACAGCGGGCACACGTGGCGCGGCATCTACGAGACGCACACCCCGGCGACGGTCCTGCTCGAGGGCTCGCGCGACGGTGAGACGTGGGAGGCGCTCCACGATGGCAGTGCCTCGGGTGAGGACCGGCCGCACGCGCTCGTGGTGCTCGACGGACCTCGGATGCTGCGGCACGTTCGGGTGACGGCGCAGACTCTGCCGTTCGACGGGGCGTTCGCGGTGAGCGGTCTCCGGGTGTTCGGCCGTGGTGAAGGGGAGGCGCCGCCGCAGGTCTCGCCTCAGGCGGTGCGCATCGATGCACGGACGGCCCGCCTGAGCTGGACGCCCGCTCCGGCCGCGATGGGATACAACGTCCGGTACGGGTCGCACCCCGACAAGCTCTACCGGAGCTGGCTGCTCTACGAGCGGGATCACCTCGATGTGCCCTCGCTCAACGCCGATGAGCAGACGTGGTTCGCGGTGGATTCGTTCAACGAGAACGGGGTGACCCGCGGCGAGCCCGTGCTCGCCGTGGCAATCGACGCCCCGTGAACCTGATCCGCGCAACATGAGCTGTCCTCCGGTGAAGGCACTCGGGACGATGCGTGCGCCGAGAACGTGGATGCCGGTGAGCAGGACTCCGCACACGCCGGTCGCCTTGCGTCGGGCCGCGGTCCAAGCTAGTGTGCAATCGGTTGCCATGCTCGCGTTCGGACACGGGCCGGCCGGTGAATCCCAGGAAAGACGATGATGACTTCTGCTCCCTACGACCTCGCGATCGACAGTGGCGGGGACCGGTTCCCCGTGACCGGTGCGGCGCCGCGTCTCTCCTGGAAGCCGCCGCGTCTCGCCGACGGCGGCGACAGCTACGAGCTGGAAGCGACCGTCGACGGCATCGCGGCGCTCCGGGCCGTCGTGACCGGCCACCGTTACCTGAGCTGGCCGTGGCCGGCACCCACGAGCCGCCAGCGTGTCGCGTGGCGTGTGCGCGCGGTGTCCGCCGGCGCCGGCGCGGAGTGGTCTGAGCGGCACGAGTTCGAGGTCGGCCTGCTCGACCAGGACTGGACGGCACGGTGGATCAGCCCCGTCCAGACCGACGACCCGGGGCCGGGTCGCCGAGCCGCCCACACCCTCGCGGTCGCGTTCGAGCTGCCGGTGGGTGTCGCATCGGCTCGCCTCTATTCCACGGCGCTCGGCGTGTACGAGGCGTTCGTGAACGGCGAGCGAGCCGGCGCGGCTCAGCTCTCACCCGGGACGACGTCGTACGACCGCACGCTGTACGCCCAGGCATCCGATGTGGGCGACAGTCTGAGGACGGGAGCCAACCGGCTCGAGATCGTCCTCTCGGACGGCTGGTACCGCGGACAGGTCGGCGCCTTCCGGACTCCTGCCGAGTGGGGAGACGCGCTCGGCGCCCGCGCCGAGCTGCACGTCGCTCTCGAAGACGGGTCGACACGGGTCGTCCGCACCGACGGCGACTGGACGAGTGCGCCCTCGGTCATCACCCAGGCCGACCTCATGGCGGGCCAGACGACCGACTTCCGCGCGGGGACGGCGCCCGCAGTGCCGGTGCTCGTCGACCAGGTCGCTGCTCCGCCGATCGCCTGGTCGCCCGCCCCGCCGGTGCGCGTGGTCGAGTCGCGTGCCGTGGTCTCGGTGCGGGAGGTGCGCGACGGTGTGTGGGTCGCCGACTTCGGGCAGAACGCCTCGGGCTGGGTCACGCTGCGCGACCTGGGTGTGGCAGGCACGACGACCGTGCTCGAGTACGGCGAGTTCCGCGACGCCACCGGCGACCTGTCGACGTCGCACCTCGACTCCCACCGTCCCGACGCCACGATGGTGTTCGTCCAGCGGGACGAGGTCGTCTCGGCGGGCGATGGCGCGGTGTTCGAGCCGCGACACACCATCCACGGCTTCCAGTACGTGCGGATCACGCGGGAGGGGGCGTTCGACCCGACGACCCTCGAGATGCAGGTCGTCCACACCGACCTGGCCCGCACCGGTTCCTTCGTGTGCAGCGACCCGGACCTCACGCGCCTGCACGAGCTGGCGGACTGGAGCTTCCGCGGCAACGCCGTGGACATCCCGACCGACTGCCCCACGAGGGAGCGACTGGGCTGGACCGGCGACTACCAGATCTTCGCCCCGACGGCGACGCGGCTCTACGACGTCAGCGGCTTCACCCGGAAGTGGCTGCGCTCCGTCGGCGACGACCAGCTCGACGACGGCCGGATCGCCAACTTCTCGCCCGACGGCAGGCGGGTGAAGCTCCACACCGACGCGCAGTTCGCCATGATGACGGGCTCCGCCGGCTGGGGCGATGCGATCACCGCCGTCCCGTGGGAGATGTACACCGCCTACGGCGACCGCAGCGTGCTCGCCGACAACTGGGACGCCATGGTGCGATGGGTGCACTGGGCTCTCGCCACCGCCTCGGGCTCGCGGCATCCGTCCCGCGTCCAGCGATCGAGTGAGCCGCAGCCCCACGAGCAGTACATCTGGGACGGGTCCTTCCACTGGGGCGAGTGGATCGAGCCCAAGCGCAAGCGCGCCGACGGCACGCTCATCGACCCCGTGCAGGACAACCCTCAGGCCTGGTTCATGGCCGACAAGGGGGAAGTGGGCACAGCCTTCCTCCACCGCTCCCTCGACACCGTCGCGCGTGCGGCGGCGATCCTCGGGCGCGACGACGACGCCGTCGAGTTCGGTGAGCTGGCCGCACGAGTCCGCGACGCGTGGCGCACCGAGTTCCTCGCCGCGGACGGGCGCACCGCCGCCGACACCCAGGCCGCGTACGTGCGGGCGCTGTCGTTCGGTCTCATTCCGGACGACCTCCGCGAAGCGTCCGCAGCGCGCCTGGTCGAGCTGATCCGCGAAGCCGGCGGCCACCTCGGCACAGGGTTCCTGTCGACGGGGGACCTGCTGCCGGTGCTGGCAGAGAACGGATACACGGATGTCGCGTACGACGTCCTCCTGCAGCGCACCGCGCCGTCGTGGCTCAACATGATCGACAAGGGCGCGACGACGATCTGGGAGGACTGGGACGGCATCGACGACCAGGGCGACGCCCACGAATCCCTCAACCACTACAGCAAGGGCGCAGTGGTGCGGTTCCTCCACACCCATGTGGCAGGGCTTCGCCAGGCTCCCGGATCGATCGCCTGGGAATCCGTGATCGTGCAGCCGACGCCGCACCCGACGCTCACGTGGGCTGAGACGACGCACGACTCGCCGCAGGGCTCCATCAGCGTCCGATGGCACAGCGATGGCGACCGATTCGAGGTCGAGGTCGACCTCCCCGCCGGCACGCACGGCACGCTCGTGCTGCCGGACGGCTCGGAACGCGCGCTCCCACCCGGGCGCATCACCGCCTCGACCACGACGGAGGTCCTCGCATGAGCACCATCACCCCACCGACCCCCTCGCCGCGGGGCACGGCCGTCGCCGCCGACCGGCTCGAGCCTCGTGACCCGCACCGCCTCTTCCCCGGCGACCGGCGCACGCGCGACATCGCGCGGGGGCTGTACGAGAGGGTCGCGACGGCCCCCATCGTCTCGCCGCACGGCCATGTGCCCGCGGAGTGGATCGCGCGCGACATCCCGTTCACCGACCCCACGGCGCTGCTGGTCAGCCACGACCACTACGTGACGCGGCTGCTGCACGCGTCGGGCGTCGACCTGGACGAGCTCGGCGTCGGCGGGCATCCGGTCGACCCGCGCGCGGCATGGCGGCTCTTCGCCGAGCGCCAGGCGGTGTTCGCCGGCACGGCGACGGGCTACTGGATCGACGAGGAGCTGCGGAACGTCCTCGACATCGACGTGGCGCTCTCCGCCGAGACGGCCGACGCCGTGTACGACCGCATCCAGGCGAAGCTCGACACTCCCGCCTTCCGGCCGCGCGCGCTGTTCGAGCGGTTCGGCATCGAGGTGCTGGCGACGACCGATGACCCGCTGGACGACCTGCGCTTCCACGACGAGATCGCTGCGAGCGGCCTCCCGGGACGCGTGCTGCCGACCTTCCGTCCCGATCGCTATCTCGATCCCGACTCGCCCGAGTTCGCGACCGACATCGCGCGGCTGCTGGCGAGCGAAGGACAGGAGACGAGCTTCCGCGGCTACCTCACCGCCCTCGAGGCGCGGCGCGCGCACTTCATCCGGCACGGCGCGACCTCGGCCGACCACGGCATCGAGGATCCGGCGACGGTCGACCTGACCGGCGGCGAAGCCGCGAGGCTCTTCCAGCTCGCCGTGTCGGGGCGTGCCGACGCCGCCGAGCGCCAGGTCTTCCGCGGCCACATGCTGCTGCAGATGGCGCGCATGAGCGTCGACGACGGCCTGGTGATGACGGTGCACGCGGGAGTGGTGCGCAACCACAGCACCGCGACGTTCCGCCGCTTCGGCGCCGACACCGGGCACGACTTCCCCCGGCGCACCGACTTCGTGCGAGGCCTGCGACCGCTGCTCGAGCGCTTCGGACTCGAGAAGTCGTTCCACCTGGTGCTGTTCACTGTTGACGAGACGGTGTACTCCCGCGAGATCGCGCCGATGGCGAGTTTCTACCCGAGCGTCTACATCGGTGCGCCGTGGTGGTTCCTCGACGCACCCGATGCGATGGCGCGCTTCCGTTCCGCGGTCACCGAGAGCGCCGGGTTCTCACGGGGCTCGGGGTTCATCGACGACACCCGCGCCTTCCTGTCGATCCCCGCGCGACACGACACGGCGCGCCGGGTGGATGCCTCGTTCCTCGCCCGTCTCGTGAGCGAGGGGCGCCTCACCGAGGCCGGAGCCGGCGCGGTCATCGACGACATCGCGGGGCCGCAGCCCCGGCGGGTGTTCAAGCTGTGACGGGTCGCTCCACCGGGCTCGTGACGCCGACGACCGGCCTCCACAGGTCACGGCCCGCGCCGCCCGCCCGCATCGTCCACCTCGGACTCGGCGCTTTCAGCCGATCGCACACCGCGTGGTACACCGACCGCGCCGTCGATGCGGAGGACTGGGGCATCGCCGCCTACACGGGGCGCAGCGCCGCGCTCGCCGCGGCGCTCACCGCGCAGGACGGGGTGTACACGCTCATCGAACGCTCGGCCGAGGGTGACCGGCCCGAGGTCGTCGAGAGCGTCGTGCGGGCTCGGCCCGGCGACGACGTCGCCGGACTGCTCGCCGACATCGCCGCCCCGGCGACCGCCATCGTGACGCTTTCGATCACCGAGGCCGGCTACCGCGCAGGCGCGGACGGGCTTCCCGACGACGGCGACCCGCTCGTGGTGGCCGACCGCGCCCGGCTCGCGCAGCTCGAAGCCGGCGACTCCGACGCCGCCCTCCGCCTCCAGACCGTGCTGGGGCGGCTCGTCGCGGGCCTCGATGCCCGGCGCCGCGGCGGTGCGGGTGCGCTGGCCGTGGTCTCGTGCGACAACATCCCCGACAACGGCGGACATGTGGCGCGGGCACTGCTCGGGCTCGCGGCATCCGTTCCGCTGACGGCGGAGTGGTGCGCGCAGAACGTCTCGTTCGTCTCGAGCTCCGTCGACCGGATCACGCCTCGGATCGAGCCCGACGAGATGGCGTGTCTGACAGAGCGGTACCGGGATGCCGCGCCCGTCGTCGCGGAGCCGTTCAGCGACTGGGTGCTCTCGGGCGACTTCCCGGCTGGTCGTCCCGCCTGGGAGACGGCGGGAGCCCGGTTCACCGACGAACTGGAACCGTGGGAGGCGCGCAAGCTCTGGCTGCTCAACGGTGCGCACACGATCCTGGCGTGCCTCGGCGTCGTCCGCGGCCACACTCTGGTGTCGGAGGCGATCGCGGATCCGGTGTGCCGGAGCGCGGTCGAACGCTTCTGGGACGATGCCGAATCGAATCTGCCGCGTCGGCTGGGCATCGCGGGCTATCGTCGCGCCCTCCTCGCACGCTTCGCCAACCCCCGCATCGCGCATCTGCTGTCGCAGATCGCACAGGACACGACGACGAAGGTCCGGCTGCGCATCGTTCCGGTTGCTGAACGCGAGCGCGCTTCCCGTCGAGGGGCCGTGGGGTGCGCCGGTGCGCTGGCTGCCTGGCTCGTCGCGGAGGACGAGGCAACGGCGAGCGTCGCCGGTGTGCGTGACCGCATCGAGCGCGTGAGCACGTCCCTGGCCGAGGATGACGAATTCGTCGCGTCGGTCACCCGAGCGCTGACGCTCGCCCGGTGACATCCGGCTGAAGGGCGCGCTGAGAAGTAACGGCTCGATCACATTCTGGCAATCGGTTGTCAAACCGGATGAATGCTGGTTTACTGGCGGTCAGCCCTCGCTTCGCACCTTCCAGGAGATGTGAGCGACAAGCGGTTGCATGAAGCATTCATTCAAAGGAGTCTGGATCATGTCGATACCCCGTACCGGCCGACGGCCGCTCAGGTTCGCAGCGTTGGGCGCTGCGGCGCTCGCCGCCGCACTCGCGCTGTCCGCCTGCAGCGGCTCGCCGGAAGCGGCACCCTCCACGTCTGCCGGTTCCGTGGCCGAGAAGGATCTCGCCATCGCGGCGGTGTCGGGACCCAACTCGCTCGACCCGGCGCAGCTCGTGGACGGACAGCAGCAGTTCGTCTGGTCGTCGATCCTCGACACCCTTCTCGCCAAGGAGAACAACACCGGCGAGCTCATCCCCAACGCCGCCGAGAGCTGGGAGTACAACGAGGACGGTACCGAGCTGACGCTCACGCTCCGCGAGGGCATGACCTTCAGCACCGGCGACCCGGTGAACGCCGACGCGGTCGTCGCCACGATGCTGCGTAACAAGAACACCCCCGGCGTCGTGCAGGTGAAGTACGGCGCCGTCACCGATGTCACGGCCGAGGACGACCTCACCGTGAAGGTGACGTTCAGCTCGTTCGACCCGCAGTTCCTCTCGAACCTGACCGGAGGCGCCGGCGCCATCGGCGACCCCGCGACTCTCGATGACGAGCGGACAGCGACCGACCCGGTCGGATCGGGCCCGTTCACGCTCGACGTCGCGAAGACAGTGCCCGGCAGCACCTACGTGCTCACCAAGCGTGACGACTACTGGAACGCCGACGCGATCCCGTTCAAGACGTTCACCGTCCGTGTTCTCCAGGACCCGACGGCGTCGTTCAACGCGCTGCAGGCCGGCGAGATCAACGCCGCCACCGTGCAGACCCAGCTGCTCGGCCAGCTGGGCGACGAGTATGCGATCCAGCAGATCGACGCGCAGGCAGTCGCATATCTCGACATCCTCGACCGCGGTGGCGAGAAATGGCCGGCACTCGGCGACGAGCGTGTGCGCCAGGCGCTCAACTACGCGATCGACCGCGAGGGCGTCCTGAAGGGCATCTTCAGCGGCGTCGGCATGGTGACGGAGCAGATCTTCAGCCCGTACGGCCAGGTCTACGACGAGTCGCTCAACGAGACGTACGACTACGACCCCGAGAAGGGCAAGGAGCTCGTCGAGGAGGCGGGCTACGCCGGCGAGACCTTCCAGATCCCGAGCACGTTCCTCTCGACCTCCCTCGAGCCGACCCTCACGCAGGCGTTCGCCGATGTCGGGCTCACGCTGGAATGGGTGCCGGTGCCGCCGCAGCAGGCGCAGTCCGCGCACCTCTCGGGCGACTACCCGCTCAGCTTCCAGTTCACGGGCTTCAACTCCGACCCGGCGGACGCCGCCTCGCACTACGGCGCCAGCGGCTATGCCAATCCGCGGGGCTACACCGACGACACCATCGACGAGCTCTTCGGCACCATCAACTCGACCGTCGACACCGAGGCCGCCCTGCCGGCGTACCAGGAGCTCAACGCGTATGCCGTGGAGCAGGCGTTCGAAGTGCCGATCGTGTTCGTCGGCGCGACGTGGGCGGGCCGCGACGGGATCGTGATGGTCGATGACGGCCGCAGCTCGGTGCCGACCGTGCGACTGTTCGGCGTCAGCGAGTAAGACCATCCGGGGATGCGGGCACCGCCCGCATCCCCGGATCAACCCCAGGGAACGACGATGATCTCCTACACGCTGCGCCGGCTCGGCGCGGGGCTGATCCTGATCCTGCTGGTGACGTTCATCACCTTCCTGCTGCTCAGCACCTCGTTCGAAGACGTCGCGAAGACGATCCTCGGCCAATCGGCCACGCCGGAGACGACGGCGGCGCTGATGCAGGCGAAGGGCTGGGACCGGCCCGTACTCGTGCAGTACTTCGACTGGCTGGGGGCAGCGGTACGCGGTGACTTCGGGACCTCGGTGTACACATCGCTCCCCGTCGGCCCCACGGTGCTGCAGCGACTGGCGGTGACCCTCTCGGTCATCATCCCGGCGCTCATCCTGACCGTCATCATCTCGACGGTCCTCGGTGTGTGGGCTGCGGCCCGCGGCGGCGTCGCCGATCGGCTCTCGCAGGGGATCTCGCTCATCGGCTACATCGTCCCCGGGCTCCTGCTGGCCATCGGCCTGGTGGTCATCTTCGCCGTCCAGCTCAAGTGGCTGCCGGCCACCGGCTACACGCCTCCCGGCGAGGACCCGGCCGCCTGGGCACGCAGCATCACCATCCCGGTCATCGTGCTCGTCATCGGAGGCGTCGCGAACATGGCCGCCCAGGTGCGTGGCCGCATGATCGACGAGCTCCGTCGCGACTACGTCCGCACACTCCGCACGCGGGGCACGTCGACGACCTCGATCGTGCTGCGGCATGCCCTGCGCAACGCCGCCAGCCCCGCGCTGACCGTGATGTCGCTCGAGTTCATCGCGATGTTCGGCGGCGCGCTGATCATCGAGAACGTCTTCGCGCTGCCGGGCTACGGCAGCTTCGCGTTCAACGCCTCCCTGCAGGGCGACATCCCCGTGATCCTCGGCATCACCGCCTTCGGCGTGCTGCTCGTCACGGTGGTGAACCTCCTCACCGACCTGGCCAACGGCTGGCTCAACCCGAAAGCGAGAGTCCATTGAGCGACGACCGTGGACCCATGTTGGAGGCGATGACGACGCCGAGCACCGAGCTCATCGTCGCCATCGAGGATGCGGCGACCGCTTCCCGGACGCCGATGTGGAAGCGCCTGCTGAAAGACCCGCAGTTCGTGATCACGGCGGGCATCCTGCTCCTCATCTTCCTGATGGGCGTCCTCACCCCGCTGCTGACGCAGCAGGGACCGAACGACGCCGACCTCTCGATGGTCAACGCGCCGGCCGGCACCCCCGGCTACCCGCTGGGCGCGGACGAATCCGGCCGCGACATCTGGACTCGTCTCCTCCATTCCATCAATACGGCCGCCATCTCCGCGCTCATCGGCGCGGGCGTGGCGCTCACGGTCGGCGTGATCGCCGGCCTCGTCGGCGGGTACTTCGGCGCGGTCACCCGGGCGTCGACGGAGTGGCTGTTCAGCCTGATCATGACGTTCCCCGGCATCCTGCTGCTGATCATCCTCATGCCGGTCACCGGCGGCGACTACCGCTTCACGATGCTGATCTTCGGCGTGCTGCTCTCGCCGGGCATCTACCGCATCGTCCGCAACCTCGTCGTCGGGGTCAAGAACGAGCTGTATGTGGATGCCGCGCGCGTCTCCGGCCTGGGCAACCTGCGCATCCTGAGCCGCCACGTGCTCTTCGTCGTCCGCGGCCCGATCATCATCGCCGCGGCGTTCATGGCGGGTTCCGCCATCGCCGTGCAGTCCGGCCTCGCCTTCCTCGGCGTCGGCTCGCTGCAGATCCCGAGCTTCGGCTCGATGATCTCCTCCGGCTTCCGCAACCTCTACATCGCTCCCACGCAGTTCCTGTGGCCGAGCCTGCTCCTCGGCGTCATCACCGCCTCGCTGGTGCTCCTCGGCAACGCGCTGCGCGACACCCTCGAAGGGTCGAAGCCGACACCCGTCAAGGTGGGCAC
This sequence comes from Microbacterium sp. ZW T2_14, assembly GCF_044987405.1. Classification (NCBI taxonomy): domain Bacteria; kingdom Bacillati; phylum Actinomycetota; class Actinomycetes; order Micrococcales; family Microbacteriaceae; genus Microbacterium; species Microbacterium sp. ZW T2_14. The sequence continues at coordinate 11,003 of NZ_JBJDRK010000037.1, forward strand.
CGGCCAGCGGGTGGCGACGGCGGCCGACGTCTCGCCCCGCGGGTCGGGCGCGCTGCTCGAGATCACCGATCTCGGAATCGCGTACCGGGGTCCGAGCGGTCAGCCGCGCGAGGTGGTCCGCGGGGTATCGCTGTCGGTCGCGCGCGGGCAGGTCGTCGGGGTCGTCGGGGAATCGGGCTCGGGCAAGACGCAGACGGCGTTCGCGACGCTCGGCGTGCTCCCGGCGGAGGCGGTCATCACGCGCGGCTCGATCCTGTTCGACGGTCAGGAGCTGGTGGGCCTGACCGATGCGCAGATGCGGCCGCTCCGCGGCAAGGCGATCGCGTACATCCCGCAGGAGCCGATGTCGAACCTCGACCCCTCGTATCGCGTGGGCTCCCAGCTGGTCGAAGGAGTGCGCTCCGCGCTCGGGGTGTCGAAGCGCGAGGCCAAGGCCCGCGTGCTCGCGCTGCTCGAGCGGTGCGGCATCGCCGACCCCGCGCGCACCTTCGACTCCTATCCGCACCAGATCTCCGGCGGCATGGCGCAGCGCGTGCTCATCGCGGGCGCCGTCGCCAGCAGGCCGCAGCTCCTCATCGCGGACGAGCCCACCACGGCGCTCGACGTCACCGTGCAGGCCGAGATCCTCGATCTGCTCCGCGATCTGCAGTCCGAGCTCGACATGGCGATCCTCCTCGTGACCCACAACTTCGGTGTCGTGGCGGACCTGTGCGACCGCATCGTCGTGATGCAGAAGGGGGCCGTCGTGGAGGCGGGATCGGCGCTCGAGATCTTCCAGCATCCGCAGGAGGACTATACGAAGATGCTGCTCGGCGCCATCCTCGATGACGGGTCGGTCCGTGCCGACGAGCCGGCGGCTGCGCCGGTGGAAGGGATCCTGCGATGAGCCTTCTCGAGATCGGTGACCTTCGCGTCGCCTTCCCCGGTCGCGGCTGGCGGGCGAAGCCCGTCGAGGTGCTGCACGGCGTCTCCCTCGACGTCGCCCAGGGGGAGACCCTGGGCCTGGTGGGGGAGTCGGGTTCCGGAAAGACGACCATCGGGCGCGCAGTGCTCGGACTCGTCAAGCCCTCCGGCGGTCGCATCCTGTTCGACGGCGAGGACATCACCGCCGTCGGCACGCGGGAGCGGCGTCGCCTGGCGAGAGACATCCAAGTGGTGTTCCAGGACCCGTACACCTCCCTCAATCCCTCGCTCACGGTCGGCGACATCCTCGCGGAGCCGCTCGTTGTGCAGGGCGCGACCGCGAAGGACGCGCGGGCGCGGATTCGGACGCTGCTGGACCAGGTGGGACTGCCTGCGGATGCCGCGGAGCGACTCCCGCGCGAGTTCTCCGGCGGTCAGCGCCAACGTGTCGCGATCGCGCGCGCCCTCGCCCCGAAGCCGAAGCTCATCGTCTGCGACGAGCCGGTCAGCGCCCTGGACCTCTCGACGCAGGAGCGGGTCCTCGACCTCTTCATCGACATCCAGCGCTCCACCGGTGTCGCCTACCTCTTCATCTCGCACGACCTGACGGTCGTCCGTCACATCAGTCATCGCGTGGCGGTGCTGTACCGGGGAGACCTCGTCGAGACCGGGCCGGCGGCCCGCGTGACGTCGGACCCCGACCACGATTACACGCGACGGCTGCTTCTGGCATCACCCGTCGCAGATCCGGTGGTTCAGCAGCAGCGGCGTGAGGAACGTCGCAAGCTGGTGGCGGCCGAGAGAGCAGTGACGGCCTGACATGACACAGCGCCCCATCCTTCCCGGATTCCACCCCGACCCCTCGATCTGCCGTGTCGGCGACGAGTATTACCTCGCCACATCCTCTTTCGAGTACTTCCCCGGTGTGCCGATCTTCCGCTCGCGCGACCTCGTCGAGTGGACGCAGCTGGGGAACGTCCTCGATCGTCCGTCGCAGCTGAACGTGCGCGCCGGGCTCACCGGGGCGAGCGGCGGGATCTACGCGCCGACGTTGCGCCATCAGGGCGGCCGATTCTGGATGACGACGACGAACATCCATGACATCGCGCGAGGGCAGCTCATCGTCCACTCCGACGACCCGGCGGGCCCGTGGAGCGAGCCGGTCTACACCGAGGGACTCCTCGGGATCGATCCCGACCTCTCGTGGGACGACGACGGAGTATGCCGGCTCACCTGGAGCGACGTCATCCGCCCCGGCATCTCGCAGGCGGTCGTCGATCCCGCCACCGGCGCCGTGCTCTCGGAGCCCCAGACGGTGTGGGCCGGCACGGGAGGGGCCCACGCGGAAGGGCCGCACCTGGTGCGCCGCGGAGACTGGTGGTACCTGATCGTGGCGGAAGGCGGCACGGGCCCCGGTCACATGGTGACCATCGCGCGCTCGCGACAGCCAGAGGGGCCGTTCGAGCCCTCGCCCACCAATCCGATCCTCACTCATCGCAGCACGAGCGCCGACGTCCAGTCGACCGGGCATGCGGACCTGGTGCAGCTCGCCGACGGCACCTGGGCGATGGTCTTCTTGGGGACCAGACCCCGCGGCACGTTCCCCCGTTGGCATACGAACGGCCGAGAGACCTTCCTCGCGGGAGTCGACTGGGTGGACGACTGGCCCGTCGTCGACGAGAGCCGCTTCGACGTCGCCGAGCTCGACACGGCCTTCGACGACCGCTTCGAAAGCGCCGCACTGGACGCGCGGTGGATCGCGCCCGGGGTCATGCCGGCGTCGTTCGCCGTGCCTGGTGAGGGCGGGGTGACGCTGAGCCGCGGTGCGTCGGGAGAAGCCCGCCCGCTGGTCACGCGCGTCCGCGATGAGACGTGGTCGGCTCGAGCCGATGCCCTCGGTGACTTCGCGCTGTCCGTCCGGATCGATGATGCGCATCGTGTGAGCATCGAGCGCATCGGCGACGAACTGGTCGTGCGCGGGGTGATCGGCCCGCTCGACGGAGTCCTCGCCCGCGCCGATGCGCCCCGCTCCGCCTACTCGCTCGAGATCCGCGCAGAGGAGTTCGAAGCCGAGCGCGGGGCGCGGCGGGGCCCGGATCTCGTCAGGCTCGGCTACGCGACCGACGAGTTCGTCGAACTCGCGCAGGTGGACGGCCGCTACCTCGCCACCGAGGTGGCGGGCGGTTTCACCGGTCGCGTCGTGGGCGTCGAGGCGACCCGCGATGACGTCGTCGTGACCAGATTCGCCTACCGGGGGCTCTCGTCACGAGCCTGATGGCGGCAGGTCCTTCGCGAGTTCCGGCGCCAGCGTCGCGAGAAAGGACTGCACGGTCTCTTCGACGTCGATCGCCTCGCGATCGAACAGCCACTGGGTGTGGAGGCCGTCCAGCACGGCGATGGTGACGGCGGCAAGGGAGGCCGGCGGCAGGGGCGAGGACAGCCGCCCTTCCTCGTGCAGCCTGTCGAACAGCCGGGTCATGAACCCGCGGACGTTGCGATAGCGCTGGGCGAAATACGCGTGCGCAGGGTGGCCGGGCGCCGAGGCCTCGCCGGTCAGCACGGCGCCGAGCTCGACGAGGCCGACGTGGCGGTCGCGATCGACCAGAGTCTCGGCCATCCCTCGTAGCATGTCGAGCGGATCAGCATCCGGTGACAGCGCGGAGTGGGTGCGCAGGTACTCCGCGCTGCGCTGGTCCTGCAGGTCGAGGACGGCCGTCAACAGGTCCTCCTTGCGGGGGAAGTGATGCAGCAGACCTGTGTGGCTGATGCCCGCCCGCCGGGCGATCTCGGCCATCGAGGCGCCATGGAATCCGGAGTCGCCGAACGCCGTCAGGCAGGCGGCGATGATTCCGCGGCGGACTTCGGCGGTCTTCGCGTACTGCGCCATCGGCGCCTCCTCAAATTAGTGAGACCTTTCGATTTCTATGCTAGCGTGATGTTTGGCAACCGGTTGACGGTCCATTCGAGCGAGACAAGGATGTGCGATGACGAACTTCCCCGACGGCTTCCTCTGGGGCGCGGCGACCGCCGGACACCAGATCGAGGGCAACAACGTCAACAGCGACTGGTGGGCGCGCGAGCAGCAGATGCCCGGCATGGAGCCCTCGGGGGATGCCTGCGACAGCTACCACCGCTATCGCGAAGACATCGAGCTGCTGGCCGACGCCGGGCTCACGTCGTACCGCTTCAGCCTCGAGTGGTCCCGCATCGAGCCGCTGCCGGGCCGGTTCTCGCGCGCGGAGCTGGCGCACTACCGCCGCGTGATCGAGGCGTGCCTCGACCGTGGCGTCACACCCGTCGTCACGCTGCAGCACTTCACCACGCCGCAGTGGTTCGCCGCCGCGGGCGGGTGGACCGCACCCGACGCCTCCGAGCGCTTCCAGAGCTTCACGACCGAGGCGACGACCATCCTCGACGGCGTCGAATGGGTCGCGACCATGAACGAGCCGAACATGCAGGCCGCGATCATGACGGCGATGCGTCGCATGCAGCAGGCCGGTGACGGCCAGTGGCAGAGTCCCACGGTCGAGAGCGACGGCACGGGCGACGCCGACCGCAAGAAGAACACCCACAGCGAGTTCCTGACCTATGCCGACCCGGAGATCGGGCGGAGCTTCGTCGAGATCCATCACGCCGCCCGCGAGATCGTCCGGGCACGGACCGGGGCGAAGGTGGGCTGGACCATCGCGGCCGGCGCGCTCACGGCGGCTCCGGGCGGCGAGAAGAAGCTGGAGGAGATCCGCTACGGCAAAGAAGACATCTACTGGGAGGGTGCTCGCGGCGACGACTTCGTCGGCGTGCAGGCGTACTCGAGCCAGGAGGTCGACGCGAACGGCCTCGTGCCGCACCCGCAGAACCCCGACAACACGCTGGTCGGCACGTCCTACCGCCCCGACGCGCTCGCCATGGCGGTCCGCCACGCATGGGATGTCTCGCACGGCGTTCCCATCGTCGTGACGGAGAACGGGATCGCGACCGCCGACGACGCCCAGCGCATCCGCTACACCGACGAGGCGCTCCGCGGCCTGCACGCCGCGATGGCCGACGGCATCGATGTGCGCGGCTACCTGCACTGGAGCCTTCTCGACAACTACGAGTGGGGCCACTGGGGTCCGACCTTCGGACTCATCGCCGTCGACCGCGAGACCTTCGTCCGCACGCCCAAGCCCAGCCTCGGGTGGCTCGGCGAGGTCGCGGGCCGCAACGGCCTGCCGGAGTAACGCCATGCCCGCCGTCCTCGATCCCACTGGATTGACGCATCCTGGTCGACTCCCGATCAGCTCGCTCCGTCGTCCGTTCGCCGTCGATCTCGACGGCGAGTGGGACTTCGCCCTCGTCCGGTCGCCGGCCGACCTCGGGGCGGCGGCATGGGTCAGGGCGGAGGTGCCGGGGCTGTGGACCATGTCCTCGGACATCGACCGCCCGCACTACACGAACGTCGCGATGCCGTTCGCGGACGTGCCGCCGCACATCCCCACGGACAACCCGCTGGGCGTGTACCGCCGCTCCTTCACGCTCCCGTCGTCGACGGATCGGGTGATCCTGCACGTCGGCGCAGCAGAGGGGCACCTGCGCGCCTATGTCAACGGGACGGCTGTGGGCACCAGCGGCGATTCGCACCTCGCCGCGGAGTTCGACATCACCGACGCCGTACGAGAGGGCGACAACGTCGTCGAACTGCACGTGGCGAAGTGGTCGTCGGCCAGCTACCTCGAGGATCAGGACCAGTGGTGGCAGTCGGGGCTGGCACGTTCCGTCGGCATCGTCACGCGCCCAAAGATCGCGCTCGCCGATGTGACGGCGGTCGCTGACTTCGATCCGGAGTCCCGCCGCGGAGCGCTCGCACTGACGGTGGATACCCACGGGCTGTCGCACCTGGCGGAGCCCGCCCACTCGGTCCGCGTGACGCTGCGCGGCTCGACCACCGAGCTGCCTGTCTCTGGCCGCGTGGCGGCGCCCACCCTGCCGAAGCCCGACCGCGATCGCTCGACGCGTTCCGCGCCGCGTCTGCCCGAGGACTTCATGGACCTCCTCAGCATCCGCGCGGCGAGCGCTCCGGTGCCGCCGGAGTTCCGCGCCATCCCCAACACGCTGGGCGCACCGCCGCTGCCGGCATCGCCGGCGGGCACGGCCCGGTTCCTCCTCGATGATCTCGACGTCGATCCGTGGTCGGCCGAGAGTCCGGCGCTCTACGACCTCGACATCGAACTCCTGGATGCCGAGGCGCACGTGGTCGACGCCACCAGTCTGCGCATCGGGTTCCGTCGCGTGGAGATCGTCGGGCGCGACCTGCTCGTCAACGGGGGACGCATCATGGTGCAGGGCGTCGCGCGGCATGACGTGGATCCGCGGACCGGGCGCGTGATCTCGTACGAGCGCATGCACGCCGAGCTGTCGCTGCTGAAGCGCATGAACGTCAACGCGATCCGCACCGCGCACTATCCGAACGACCCCCGGGTGCTCGACCTGTGCGATGAGCTCGGGCTGTACGTCGTGGACGAGGCAGACGTCGAGGGGCACGCGTTCGCGTCGATCATCCCCGACGATCCGCGGTACCTGACGGAGATCGTCGACCGCGTCGCGCGCATGGTCGTGAGGGACCGCAACCACCCGTCCATCATCGCGTGGTCGCTCGGCAACGAGACCGGCTACGGTGCCGCCCACGACGCCGCGGCGGCGTGGGTCCGGCGGTTCGATCCCACACGTCCTGTCCACTACGAGGGCGCGATCTCGACGGACTGGCACGGAGGTCGTGGCGCGACAGACATCGTGTGCCCCATGTACGGGTCGTTCTCGGCGCTCAAGGCCTACGCTGCCGACGACCGGGCCGACCGGCCGTTGATCCTCTGCGAGTACGCCTACTCGCAGGGAAACGCGACCGGCGAACTCGCACACTACTGGGAACTCTTCGAGACGCTGCCGGGTCTGCAGGGCGGCTTCATCTGGGGGTTCGTCGACCAGGCGCTCGATCCTGACGGCGACGGGCGCTACCGGTACGGCGGGGACTTCGGCGACGAGCCGAACAACGGCCCGACGCTGCTGTTCGGAATCGCCTTTCCCGATCTGACGCCGAAACCGGCGTTCTGGGAGGCGCGGGGGCTGTTCAGCCCCGTGCGTATCGTCTCCGACGGCGAGTCCGCGGGCCGTGGCCGGCTGCGGATCCGCAACCGCCAGACCTTCGCCGACCTGTCGCGCCTCGAGCTGAGCGCGCGGATCGACGGGCCCGAGGGAACGCTCGCCGAAGCCGTGATCGATGCCGGCGCGGTCGCGGCGGGGGCGGAGCTCACGATCGAGCTCCCCGCGACGCTTCAGACGTCGCTCGCCGAAGCGATCGGCGTCTCGGTCGTGGTGCGGACCCGCCACGACGAGCTCTGGGCACCGCGCGGCACCGAGCTGGCGGTGGAGCAGGTCGTGCTTCCGCGGGGTCCGGTCGCGATGCCCGCGCCCGTCGCACCCGTCGAGCTCGGCGACGACGGCGCCATCGAGCACCGGCTGCTCACGATGGCACCGCGGCTCAGCCTGTGGCGGGCGATGACCGACCACGACGTGTCGTTCGCCCTCGACAACCGATTCGTCCGCTCGGGGGTCTTCGCACTCGATGCGCAGTCCGTGGAGGTCGTCGACGGCGAGCGCGAGACCGTGGTCACGACCACCTACACCGCCGCCTTCGGCGACGAGGTGCGTCACGTCCGCACGCTGAGCCGCCTGGGCGACGACGACTTCCTCCTGCACGAGCAGGTCGTGCTGCCCGAGGGCACCAGGGACGGGCTTCGCGTGGGCGTCGAGTTCCACCTGGTCGCCGGCTTCGACACCGCACGCTGGACGGGCCTCGGGCCCTGGGAGAACTACCCCGACCGTTCGGCATCCGCTCTGCTCGGCGCGTGGGAGTCGCCGATCGACGAGATGTCGGTGCCCTACATCGTGGCGCAGGAGAACGGCACTCGCGGTGGAACGACCCGCTTGGCGCTGCGTGGTCCGTCAGGCGTCGTGGAGGTCGAGATGACGGAGCCGCTCCACATCAACGTGGCGCGCCACACGGTGGCGGAACTCGAGGCGGCGGACCACTGGTGGAAGCTCCCCGCCTCCGACGGCACGGTCGTCCACCTCGACATCGCGCACCGCGGCCTCGGCTCGGCACTGCTCGGTCCCGACACCCGGCCTATCCACCGGCTGTTCGGCGAGCGCTACGAGTGGACGTGGCGGCTGCGCCTGCGGGCCACGGCATGACGCGGGCGACCGATCCCGTCGCGCACGACGCGCGGGAGGCGGCGGAGGAGCGCGTTCCCACCGGGAACGTCGTCCTTCCGCAGCCTCCGGCGGGACCGGGCGGGCGGTCGGAGGCGGATGCGGCGGACCTACCTCGCGTTCCCCGGTGGCAGCTCGTGCTGCTTGTCGCGGCCACGTTCGGGGGCGGCATGGCGATGGTCGTGCCCATGGCGTACTCGCTCGCGGTCCGGCTCGACCAGCTGGCGCCCGGCCGCACCGACATCCTCGGCTACATCCTCGGGATCGGGTCCGCGGCGACCCTGGTCGTCGCGCCGCTGACCGGCATCCTGAGCGACCGCACGCGCACGCGCTGGGGTCGCCGACGCCCCTTCACCGTCCTCGGACTCGTGCTCGGCGTCGCCTCGATCCCGGTCATGGCCTTCGCGCCGGACCTCGTCTGGCTCGGCGCCGGCTGGGTGCTGTCGACCGTGGGCTGGGGAACGGCGGCGGGTTCCGTCGGCAACTGGCAGGCCGACCGGCTGCCGGCGAGCCAGCGCGGCAGCGTGTCGGGGCTGACCGGCCTCATGATGCAGATCTCACCGGTCGTCGGCATCGTGCTCGTCGGCCCGCTGCGCGGCGACATCCTGCTGGTCTTCGCCGTTCCCGCTGCGATCGCGACGGTCTTCATCGGCCTGTTCGTCACGTTCGCCCACGAACCCGACAGTCGACGGATGCCGCGGCAGACCCGCCTCACGATCGGCGGCGTCGTGCGCAGCTACGGGTTCCGCCCCCGCGAGGTGCCTGACTTCGCGTGGAACTGGCTGGGACGTTTCGTGTTCTTCCTCGGCCTCACGCTCACCACGAGCTTCTCCGTGTTCTTCGTCGCCCAGCGCCTCGCATTGCCGGTGGCCGATGTCGCCGGGGTGCTGGCGCTGACCTCCAGCCTCAGCATCCTGTCGGCTACGCTCGGCGCGATCGGCGGCGGATGGCTGAGCGACCGGCTCGGACGTCGCAAGCCGCTGATACTCATCGGGGCGATCCTGTTCGGGGCCGGATGCGCAGTGTCGGCCTTCGCCTACGGGCTGCCGCTGATCATCGCCGGCACGTTGCTGTCGTCGCTGGGAATCGCCTCGTTCTCGGCCGTCGGCCAGGCGCTGGTCCTCGACGTGCTGCCGGAGCGCGAGACGCAGGCCGGCCGCTACATGGCGATCACCATGTTCGCCCAGAAGATCCCCGGAGTCATCGCACCGCTCGCCGCCCCTGCGGTGCTGGCGATCGGTGCCGGCGGCCAGAACTTCACCGCGCTGTACCTGACCGCTGCCGCGCTCGCGGTCCTCGGCGGGTCCATCATCACCCTCAGGGTCCGCGGCATCCGCTGATCCTCCACACCGACAGGAAACCGCATGGCCTATCCCTTCGCCGACGTCTCGTCCACGCCGCTCTCCGATCTCGTCTCGCTCGCCGGCCGCCGCGCCCTCGTCACGGGTGGTGCGCAGGGTCTGGGCAAGGCGATCGCCCTCCGCCTCGCCGAGGCCGGGGCCGCCGTGGCGATCGCCGACCTCGACGAGCAGCATGCGGCGGTCGCCGCGGACGACGTCGCCGATCGCTTCGGCCGCGCAGCGGTCGGCGTCCGGATGGACGTCGCGGACGCGGCATCCGTCGCTTCCGGCGCTCAGTCGGCCATCGACGCGCTCGGCGGCATCGACGTGTGGGTCAACAACGCCGGCATCTTCCCCAGCGAGTCGCTCGTCGAGATGCCCGACGAGACATGGGAGAAGGTCTTCGCGGTCAACACCCGAGGCGTGCGGAACGGGGCGCGTGAGGCGGTGAACCGGATGCCCGAGGGCGGCGTCATCGTCAACGTCATCTCGACCGCCGGCTTCCGAGGGATCGCGCCCGGACTGTCCGCCTACGTCGCGTCCAAGCACGCCGCCCGAGGGCTGACGAAGCAGCTCGCGCTGGAACTGGCGCCCCGGGGCATCCGGGTTCTGGGCGTCGCGCCGAGCTACGTGCCCACGGAGGGCAACATGGCGATGGCGGCCGCTGCGATGGAGCAGATGGCCGCGGCGGGCGTGGACCTCTCGAACATGCCGGCGGCGATGTCGCAGAGTCGCATCGGCCGCACCGGGACCCCGGACGACATCGCCCGTGTGGTCCTCTTCTGCGCGAGCGACCTGTCCCTGGTGATGACCGGCAGCACTCTACTGGCGGATGCCGGCGAGACCATCTGATTGGCAACCGATTGCCCAATCTCGACAAACCTGATCTACTAGACCCGTACACCGCAGCGCAGCGCAGGAAGGCCCATCGATGCTGAAGCCCACGCCCACCCCCACCCGCGAACTCGTCAACCTCGACGGAGTCTGGCGGTTCGGGATCGACTCGCGGCTCGGCGAGCAGCCATGGGCGGGTCCGCTCGAGAGCCCGCTCGAGGCCGCCGTCCCGGCGAGCTACAACGACCTCTTCACGGACGCCGAGATCCGCGATCACGTCGGCTGGGTGTACTACCAGCGCGAAGTGCGCGTGCCGCGCGGCTGGAGCGACGAGCGCATCCTGCTCCGCTTCGATGCCGCCACCCATGCGGCGCGCGTCTACGTGGACGACGAGCTCGTCGGCGAGCACATCGGCGGCTACACGCCGTTCGACATCGACCTCACCGAGCGCGTGCAGGCCGGTGGCGCGTTTCGCCTGACGGTCGCGGTCAGCGGCGAGCTCACGAACGAGACCATCCCGCCGGGCAAGATCGAGGTCGGCATGACCGGCAAGCGGACGCAGACCTACTTCCACGACTTCTACAACTACGCCGGTCTCGCACGCTCCGTCTGGCTGTACTCGGTGCCGGCCACGCGCATCGACGACGTCACCGTGGTGACCGGCTTCGAGGGCACGACCGGCCAGGTGGAGTACCGCGTCGAGGTGATCGGCGACGCCGACGTGCGCGTGCGGCTGACGGATGCCGCGGGTGCGGTCGTCGCCGAGGGCTCCGGTGCGGCGGGCACGCTGTCGGTGGCCGACGTCGTGCTGTGGAAGCCGGGAGCGGCGTACCTGTACCAGCTCACGGTGGAGGCCGTGCGTGGCGAGGAGGTCGTGGACTCCTATCCCGTCGCGGTCGGCGTCCGCACCGTCGAGGTGCGAGGCCACGAGTTCCTCATCAACGGCGAGCCGTTCTACTTCACCGGCTTCGGCAAGCACGAGGACGCCGCCGTCCGCGGCAAGGGCCACGACGACGCCTACATGGTGCACGACTTCCAGCTGATGGAGTGGTCGGGCGCGAACTCGTTCCGCACGTCGCACTATCCCTACGCCGAAGAGGTGCTCGACTTCGCCGATCGCCACGGCGTGGTCGTCATCGACGAGACGGCCGCAGTGGGTCTCAACATGGGGGTCGTGGGTGGGATGTCGGGCACGCCGCCCTTCCCCACGTTCTCCGAGCAGTACGCGGGCGCCGCGACCCACGCGGCGCACGCCCAGCACCTGCGCGAGCTCATCGCGCGCGACAAGAACCACCCCTCCGTCGTGATGTGGTGCATCGCGAACGAGCCGGCGTCGAACGAGGACGGCGCGCGGGAGTACTTCGAGCCGCTCGTGGACCTCGCCCGCGAGCTCGACCCGACGCGGCCGCTCACCTACTCGCTGGTGATGTTCGCGACCTTCAAGAACGACCAGATCGTCGACCTCTTCGACGTCGTCAGCATGAACCGCTACTACGGCTGGTACATCGCGACGGGCGACCTGAAGACCGCCGAGATGTACCTGCAGGGCGACATCCAGGGCTGGGTCGAGCGCACCGGCAAGCCGATCATGATGACCGAGTACGGTGCCGACACCCAGCCCGGCCTCCACTCGGTGTGGGATCAGGCATGGACCGAGGAGTACCAGGCCGACCTGCTCGAGATGTACCACCGCGTGTTCGACCGCTTCCCGCAGTTCGTGGGGGAGCAGGTCTGGAACTTCGCCGATTTCGCCACCTCGAACGGCATCCACCGCGTCGACGGGAACAAGAAGGGCGTCTTCACGCGCGACCGCAAACCGAAGTCCGCCGCCTTCGCCCTTCGCCGCCGCTGGCGCGGGCTCGACGGCCGCAAGCCCGGCTCGGACGCCTGACCGACCCCCCGGAGGAACACCATGATCATCGACAAAGCGGAACTCATCGTCACCAGCCCGGACCGCAACTTCGTGACGCTCAAGCTCACGACGGACGACGGGCTCACCGGGCTCGGGGATGCCACGCTGAACGGTCGCGAGCTCGCCGTCGTCGCCTACCTGACCGAGCACGTGGTGCCGCTGCTGATCGGCGCGGATGCCTCGCGCATCGAAGACACCTGGCAGTTCCTGTACCGGTCGGCGTACTGGCGGCGGGGTCCCGTGACGATGGCCGCGATCGCGTCGGTCGACATGGCCCTGTGGGACATCAAGGGCAAGGCGGCCGGGATGCCGGTGTACCAGCTGCTCGGCGGCGCCTCGCGCAACGGGCTGATGGCCTATGGGCACGCGTCGGGCAAGGAGCTGCCCGAGCTGTTCGACTCCATCCGGGCGCACCAGGAGCAGGGGTACAAGGCGATCCGCGTGCAGACCGGCGTACCGACGCTCAAGGCGATCTACGGGATCGCCGCGCAGGGCGCCGACGTCGGCGACGCGACGGTCCGGTACGACCACGAGCCGGCCCGCCGCGGCGCCAAGCCGGTCGAGGAGGACTGGGACACCCGCGCCTACCTCAACCACCTGCCCGGCGTGTTCGAAGCAGTGCGGAACGAGTTCGGCCCCGATGTGCCCCTGTTGCACGACGGGCATCACCGGATGACGCCGATCCAGGCTGCTCGCCTGGGCAAGGACCTCGAGCCGTATGACCTGTTCTGGCTCGAGGACTGCACGCCGGCCGAGAACCAGGAGGCACTGCGGCTGGTGCGTCAGCACACCACCACGCCGCTCGCGATCGGCGAGATCTTCAACACCGTCTGGGACTTCAAGGACATCATCCGCGACCAGCTCATCGACTACGTGCGGGGCGCGGTCACGCACATGGGGGGTATCACCGCCCTCAAGAAGACGCTGGACTACGCGGCGATGTACCAGATCAAGTCGGGCATGCATGGGCCCACCGACATCTCGCCGGTCGGCATGGCTGCCGCCATGCACCTCGGGCTGGCGATCCACAACTTCGGCATCCAGGAGTACATGAAGCACGGCGCCAAGACCGACCGGGTCTTCGAGCAGTCGTTCACGTGGACCGACGGGTACCTGCACCCCGGTGACAAGCCCGGGCTCGGCGTCGAGCTGAACGTCGACGAGGCGGGCAAGTACCCGTACGAGCAGGCCTATCTGCCGTACAACCGTCTGCTCGACGGCACGGTCCACGACTGGTGAGCGGGACGCCGTGACCGACGAGCGAGGGCTGGCCTCGCCCGGTGCTCGCGTGGTCGTCATGGGCGTGTCGGCGTCGGGCAAGACGTCGGTGGCGGCGCGCCTCGCCTCGCTGACCGGAGCGCGCTTCATCGACGCCGACGCGCTGCATCCGGCATCCAACGTGGCCAAGATGGCTGCGGGCACGCCGCTCGACGACGGCGACAGGTGGCCGTGGCTCGACGCCGTCGCCGCGACGCTCGCCGCCGCCGACGCTCCGGTGGTCGCGTGCTCGGCGTTGAAGCGGTCCTACCGGGACCGGCTCCGCGCCTCGGCGCCCGGGGCCGTCTTCATCCACCTCACCGGCCCGGCGGAGCTGCTCGCGGCTCGCGCCGGCGGCCGCGACGGGCACTTCATGCCGCCGGCACTGCTGCGCTCGCAGCTCGACACCCTCCAGCCGCTCGAGGCGGATGAGATCGGCATCGAGATCCTCATCGACGCGCCGGTCGCCGAGATCGCGCAGACTGCACTTGAATGGGTGAATGCGCGTGCGCGCTGAGCAATCGACGACAGGAGTCGCGGTGGAGGAACTGCCCCCCGAACTCGCTGCCCGGATCAAACGCCGGGGCGGTGCCGCGACGATCTACGACATCGCGGAGCTGGCGGGAGTGAACCCGTCCACCGTCTCGCGCGCGCTCAGCAAGCCGGGCCGCATCAGCGAGAAGACCGAGGCGAAGATCCGCGCGGCGGCCGAACGGCTGGACTTCCAGTTCAACCCGATGGCCCGCGCGCTGCCCACCGGCCGCAGCCAGACGATCGGGCTGCTCGTCGCCGACATCACCAACCCCGTCGTGTTCGGCATCGTGCGCGGCGCCGAGCATGCGGCCGCGGCGGCAGGCTACACGCTGGTGATCGCCGAGTCGCAGGAGTCCGGCGAAGCAGAGGCGCAGGCGATCTCACGTCTGCTGCCCAGCGTCGACGGCCTCGTCCTCGCCACCACCCGGCTCGCCGACGAGAAGATCTCGGCCCTCGCTGAGCGCAAGCCGATGGTGCTCATCAACCGTCGCGTGGGCGACGTCGCGGGAGTGCTTCCGGACGTCGAGAGCGGCGTGAACGCGATGATGGACCATCTCGCGGGCCTCGGGCACACGTCGATCGTCTACCTCGCCGGACCCGAGACCTCATGGATCAGCCGCCGCCGCTGGGAGTCGCTGCTGGACGCCGCGGAGCGCCTCGATGTGGGGGTGGTCGAGATCGGCCCCAACAGCCCCACCATCGAGGGCGGGCGCGAGGTGCTCCGCCGCGTGCAGGCCGCACGCGCGACCGCCGTCATCGCCTTCAACGACCTCATGGCGATCGGGCTCATGCAGGCCGCGGCCGCCGCAGGCATCGACGTGCCCGGTGCACTCAGCGTGGCCGGCTTCGACGACATCTTCGGCAGCGAGCTGATCGTCCCGCCGCTGACGACGGTGCAGGCTCAGCTGGAACTCGCCGGGCAGCGTGCGGTCGAGAAGGTGCTGTCCCGGCTCGAGGACGGGCGCGACGCCATCGACGAGGGCCTCCTCGCGACCACGCTCGTGGTCCGCGGGAGCACCGGCCCTCGCCCACCCGTCCGCTGAGCGAGCGAGGTACGAGCAAGACGAAACCCCCGCACCCGGCGCTGTGCGTCGGCTCGATGCGTCTCGTCTCGGTCGCCGGCGATGCCTCGCTCAACGACCGTGGACTCAGCCCCCGGCCGCCGAGCGACTCGTCAGTCCGTCACCGGCACGTCGGCGCCGCGTGCTGCCCGCAGGTAGGCGAGCGACTCGCCGATGGCGGCGAAGACGTCGCCCTCGACATGGTCGAACTCGATGACGTCGTAGTCGGCGCCGGGGGTGGCCCGCAGGATGCCCGCGATGTCGAGGATGCCGTGCCCCAGGGGCACCTGGTCCAAATTCTCGGCTGCGTAGCCCGTGGTGCCGAAGGGATCGCGGACGCTGCCGCCGTCCTTGAGGTGCAGTGCGACGACCCGATGACCCAGCCGCTGGAGCAGTCCCGGCACATCCTGTCCGGCCATCGCCGCCCAGTACACATCGACCTCGAGGACCACGGCGGGATCCAGCTTCGACACGAAGTACTCGTACGCGGACGCGCCGTCGATGCGGTGATGGAACTCGAACGAGTGGTTGTGATAGCCGACGCGGAGGCCCGCTTCCGCCGCCTCGGCAGCGGCCGTGTTCAGTCGCTCAGCGGTGTTATCGACGTCGTCGGCGCTCTGCCAGCGATCTGCGGGAACCATCGGATCGATCAGCGTGTGAACCCCCAGCGCTCGTGCCGCCTGCAGCGTCATGCCGAGCGGCGGCAGCGGCACGCGGCGCCCCTCGTACTCGATGTCGTCGGAGAGGAACGGCGCGTGCGCGGTGGGCGCCGAGAGCCCGTGCCGGACGAGCGCCGTGGCTGTCTCGGGTACGCGGTCGTAGAGCGAGAAGGGCTCCACCGAGCGGATGCCGAGCCCGGCGAGGCGCTCGAAGGTGCCGTCGAGGTCGGCGAGCTGCTCCCGGACGGAGTAGAGCTGGACCGAGATCGCCGGGCGCGGCATCCGGTCAGGCCTTCTTCTCGTCGGCCGCGGCGACGTGGGCGTCCGCCTCAGCGTCCAGGCGCTCGGCGGCGAGGAGCTCGAGTTCGGCGTGTGCGTCGACCCCGACCGAGCCGCCGACGATGACCGGCGGGGTGGGGCTGAACTCGGTGGCGTGGTGCGCCTCCTCGCCGCGAGCCTCGAGCTCGGCCTGCGCCTGGGGAAGGATGAACCGGTCGAAGCGGCCGTACACCATCATGACGACGAAGACGCCGGCGAAGAGCGCGAGCGGGAACCATGAGTACAGTGCGACGATGGCGGAGTTCGCGGCAGGGGCCTGCGTCTCGGCACCGCCGTCGTAGCCGGCGATGGTGAGCACGAGCCCCACGAACGCTCCGGCGAGCCCCGCGCCGATCTTCGTGAAGATGCCCACGATCGCGCCGATGGTGCTCTCGAGGCGGCGGTTGCCCTTCCACTCGTTGTACGAGCACAGGTCGAGGATCAGCACCGCGGCGAGATAGCTCACCGGGAGCAGCGCGAGTCCCGTGAACAGCCCGCCCACGATCAGCATCGGGATGCTGGCGCCCGCGAACGCGTTGATGGTCGAGCCGATCATGCCGGCCACCGCGCCGGCCATGATGATGCGGGAGATGGCGACCCGTTTCATGATCACGGGCAGGAAGATGATGCTGGGCAGGATCAGGATGCCTGCGCCCAGGACGATCGACTGCATGCCGAGATCGCCGACCACGTAACGGAAGTAGTACGCGCCGGCGCCGGCACCGTTGATGGCCGATGCGAAGAGCTGCAGTGCCGCGATGGCGAAGATCCAGGTGTTCCCCTTCAGGGCGACCAGGATGTCGCGGACCTTCACCGGGGGAGCGCCGGCGTCGGCGGTGAGGTGCGTTTCTTTCACGAAGACGAATCTGGACATGCCGATGATGGCCAGCGGGATCGCGAACCACGCGATCGCGGTCGACCAGCCTTCGGGCGACTTGCCGGCGGCGTTCAGCACCATCGGCAGGGTGACGGTCACCGCGATGGCCCCCAGGGAGGTCACGATGCCGGACCGGGTGGTCACCTTCGCGTAGACCCGGCGGCCGTAGAACGCGCGGGCGAGATAGAGGTTGTCGTTCGCGTCGAGGAGCGTGCGGAAGACGGCCTGGATCATGATGAACGTGACGAAGACCCAGATGATCCGGCCGGTCTCACCGAGCGCGGACGGCGTGGAGAACATCAGCCAGGTCGTCGCCCAGATGCCGATGATCGCGAATTCGTAGGGGCGTGCCTTGCCCCAGCGCGTCTCGGGGCTGCGGTCCACGATGTAGGCCGCCACGAGCGCCAGCGCGGCGTTGCACAGGTTGCTGACGAGAAGGAGCACGCCGACGATCGCGGGCGAGAGGCCCAGGGTGTCGGTGCAGTAGATCGCGACGTAGCCCAGGATGATGAAGTTCGCCGCCGCGGAGAGGCCGGCTCCGGCCCAGGCGACGAGCTTGCCGAAGGGCAGTCGTGCGGTCGGGACCGTCGCGGTCGCCGTTGGTGCTGCCATCGCAGAACTCCTTTGTCATGCTGAACGGCATCGGGACTGCCGCCCCTCAAGTAGAACACGTTTCCTTCCGTTTGACAATCGGTTGCCAAATCCCTCCATCGCCGTCCATGATGGGGACACGGCGGCGGAAGGGGCGACAATGCACGGCTGGGGAATCATCGGCACCGGCGACATCTCTGCGCGGATGGCTGCCGACCTTGGAGCGGTGGCACCGGAGCGGGTGCTCGCCGTCTGGGGGCGACGTCAGGATCGGGCCGACGCGTTCGCCCGCGAGCACGGGATCCCCTTCGCGACAGAGCGGCGCGAAGAGCTGTTCGCACGCGCCGACGTCGATGTCGTGTACATCGCGACGCCGGCCCATACTCACCTCGAAATCGCTTTCGAGGCGCTCGACGCCGGCAAGCACGTCCTCGTGGAGAAGCCCATGGCGACCTCCGCCGCAGACGTCGAGGCCATCTTCGCCAAGGCGCAGGCGACCGGGCACTTCGCCATGGAGGCGATGTGGATGCGCTTCAATCCGCTCCACGTCGACGTGCTCGAGCGGGTGCGCTCCGGCACTGTGGGCGACGTGCGAGCGGTGCGCGCGAGCTTCGGGACGCCGTTCCGTGCCGCCGGGACGAAGCTGACTCCCGCCCACGCCGGCAGCGCGCTGCGCGACCGCGGCATCTACGCGGTCACCCTGGCGCACTGGTTCCTGGGTGACCCGACGGCTATCTCGGCGACCGGATCGCTCATGGACGGCGTGGACATCGCAGGTCACGCGACCCTGGAACACGGCGAGGGCAGGTTCGCCCAGCTCGCGTGGTCGGGCATCGAGTTCCTCGACCTGTCGGCTGCTGTCAGCGGCGAGCGGGGCTGGATCACCCTCGATCCGATGTTCTGGGCCGGCCAGTCGGCACGTGTCCACGCGGGCAGCGTCGAGCGCATCTTCGTCAGCCCCGAGCATGTGGAGCACCCGCGGCAGGGCAACGGCTACCAGCCGATGCTGGCGGCAGTCGAGGAGGCCATCGCGGCCGGGCGCCTCCAGCATCCGTGGCACGACCGGGACGCGACGCTCGCCGTCGCACGCAGCATGGACGCGATCGCGGCGCAGCTGCCCGCTTGACGACCGTCCAGCAATCGGTTGTCCGGTCAGTCCCGCAGCACGTCCGTCATGGTCGGGGTGAGCTCGGCCGCGAGCTCGCGCGCGAGGAAGCCGAGCCCGATGCGCTCGGTGAGCCGCATCCCGGCGGCGGCGTGGGTCCACGCGCCCCAGATCGCCGCCCTCTCCGGCTCGACGCCGCGGGCGGCGAAGCCGGCTATCGCGCCAGCGCGCACATCGCCGCTGCCGGATGTGCCGAGCCCCGGACCGCCCTCAGGGATCCGCCAGGAGCGGCCGTCCGGATGCGTCGTGGTCTCGTAGCAGCTGACGACGGCGTCGTATCGCCGCGCGATCTCGAGGAGGTCCGTCAGCTCGTCGCCGTCGGCGAGGGGACGGCCGAGCAGGATCGCCGCCTCCTCCTTGTTCGCGCTGAGGATGAGCGTGCTCGGCAGGGCGCTCCGGTCCAGGTCGGGGAGCACTCCCACCGCGAATGCGTCCAGCACGAGGTAGGCGGGACCCGTGTCGGCGACGGCCAGCACCGTGGCGCGGGTCTCGTCGGGGTCATCGAAGCCCGGACCGATCAGCACCGCGTCCGCCGACCCGAGGTGCGCTCCGAGCCGCCCCTCCAGCGGCGCGTCGGCGTCGTCGGGCAGCGCGTAGATGCCTGCCTCGGGCAGTGCGATGCCCACGTGGGCATCGATGGATGCCGGCACCGCGAGCGCGACGCGGCCCGCGCCGACGCGGAGCGCCGCCTCGCCCGCCAGGATGACGGCTCCGGGCGAACTGCGCGCCCCTCCGACGACGACGACCTCGCCGCGGCTTTTCTTCGACTCGCCGGGCTCGGGGAGCCTCCACTCCCGCAGCACGGCATCGGTGACGAGCTCACTCGGGTTCGACATCGGGATTCCCCGGGTGGACGGTGACTTCGGCGCCCTCGCGCTGCAGGTGCGTCACGTCGGCGAACGTCTCCAACCGCCAGCCGTCCGAGGCACGCACGAGGTGTGTGACGGACGCGTTGAGCACCGTGTGCCCGGCCGCGAAGTCGAGCAGGTCCTCCTCGCGCATGGGCAGCAAGACGTAGAGCACCAGCATCACGACCGCGTCGTGCGCGACGAGCAGCGCACGCCGGCCCGGCTGCTCGAGGCCGTCGCGCAGGAACGAGCGCAGGCGCAGCGCCACGTCGGCCCACGACTCGCCGCCGGGCGGGCGATGGTAGAACTTGCCGAGGTGGAGCCGGCGCTCCGTCTCCTCGGGATGGAAGCGCGCGACGCCGGTGCAGGTCAGCAGATCCAGCACCCCGAGCTCCCGGTCGCGGAGCCGTTCGTCGGCCTCCACAGCAACCGCGGGCTCGGCGTCGCCGAGCGCGATCGCGAGCGTCTGCCGTGCCCGCGCATACGGCGAGACCCAGAAGAGGTCGATGTCGTCGCGATGCCCGTCCAGCCATCGGCCGAGCGCCTCTGCCTGCTCCTCACCGGTGCGGGAGAGGGGCACATCGGCGTCGCGGATATCGAGCGGGATCCGGTCGGCGCCGTCGATCTCGGCCTGTGTGGCGGCGACATTGCCGACGCTCTCGCCGTGCCGCACCAGCCATAGTTCGTCCACCGCCATGACCCCAGGCTACGAAGCCGGACGAGCCAGAAGGGAGGGGCTTGCGGTCGCATGCGGTCCTGTGCGAACCGTCTACTCGCTCTCCGTCGCGGCGGCGTAGTGGGGCAGGCCGACCGGCTTGGACTCGCTCGATCCGCGCTGACGCAGGAAGATCGACAGCGCGATCATCGCACCGACGGCCAGGAACTCGGACTGCCAGTTCTGCAGCGTCCGGTTCCAGAAATCGGGCGAGCCCAGGTATTCGACCCACGAGATAGGCGCCTGGCCGTGTTCCGCGTTCTCCGAGTTCATCACGACCGTGCCCGCGAGCGACTGGGCCAACCACGACAACAGGAACACGGTTCCCATGACGAGCAGCAGCGAGTTCGAGAAGATCGTCTGACGGATGCCGCGAGCCCGCGCCCACGATGGGGAGTCCGGCTTCGCGTGCTCGCCGACCATCTGATCCTTGTCCGTGCCAGGGCCCTCGTCACCCGGCTTCTTCGACTCGGGCGACCCGCGCTGGACGAACCAGATCGTCGCCGCGATGAAGAGGAAGAACTGCAGGAACTCCGACTGCCAGTTCTCGGCGACATCCACCACGAACTCCGAGGACGTCAGGAAGGCACCGAACGCCTGGGGCGGCATCCCGTGCTGCGCCAGTCGCTCGTTGTTCTCGAACCAGCCCGCCACGGACTGCCCGGCGAGTGCGAGCCCGAACAGCGCACCGAACACCAGGCTGAGAGCGTTGTCGCGAAGCTGTCGCATGGCTCATGCTCCGATCAGGGGGATCGTGATCATGTACGCAAGGCCGATGGCGAGGACCGCGATCCACGACCAGAACACCACGGCTTCGCCGCGGCGGGGGCCGGCCTCCTCCGGGGTGAAATCAGCCATTTCGGACTCCTTCCTCACTTCGCATCGTGCCGCTGGTATCGCCGGCCACGGGAGGGGATTGACACCGGTGTCATTCGCGACCAGGCAGTGGAGCGGGTTCCATCACTCCCCGGGCTTCACGCGCGCTCCCTGATCGCGTCCAGGAGCCCTTCTCTCGCGCGCTGCAGGAAGGGACTCTGGTCTTTGGCGACGAAGTGCAGGAACAGTTCGTCGGCGCCGGCGCCGACCAGTGCGCCGAGGCGTTCGGCGACATCCCCCTCATCGGCGGAGATGAGGATGCCGCGCTCCAGCGCCTCGGTGTCATCAGGGTCGGCGAGCCGGTCGAAGTCCTCCGGCTGCATGAGGTCCCACATCAGTGCCGGGTCGACGGTCGCCTGGCGCCACTGATCGCCCGCCGTCCGTCGTGCTTCGGCGCGGGAGTCGGCGAGGCTGACGTGCACCTGCACGGCGCACGGACCGGTGCCCCCGGCATCCCGATATGCGGAGAGAATCGTCCCCACCGTCTCGGCGTCGTGGCCGACGGTCACGACGCCGTCGGCCCAGGACGCGGCCCACGCTGCTGTCTCGGCCGAGGCTGCTGCGGCGCGCAGCGGTGCCGGGTTCTGCGGCCGCGACCAGACGCGGGCGTCGTGCACCTGGAACGCGCCCTCGTGCGTCACCCTCTCGCCGGCGATGAGCCGGCGCATCACGTCGGCTGCCTGCACCAGACGGTCCTGCCGCTCGGCCTTCGCGGGCCAGGCGTCGCCGGTGACGTGCTCGTTGAGCGCTTCGCCCGAGCCGAGGGCGCACCAGAATCGGCCCTCGAACATCTCGGCCAGCGTCGCCAGCGCCTGCGCAGCGATGACCGGGTGGTAGCGCTGACCGGGGGCGGAGACCATGCCCATCGGGAACGACGTCGTGGCCAGGGCCGCCCCCAGCCAGCTCCAGGCGAAGCCCGACTCGCCCTGCGCGAGTCCCCATGGGGCGAGGTGGTCCGAGCACATCGCGCCGTCGAAGCCGGCCCGCTCCGCCTCCTGGACGGCGGCGAGCAGCGTCGACGGCGGCAGCTGCTCGTGGGACGCGTGATATCCGAGGAACACCATGCTCTCCAGCGTGGCGGCGGAACGCGGTCCTGCCCACGCCGTTGCACCGAGTGGGGGTGCGTGCTATCGACGCTGCGTCTTTGCGGCCTTCCGCGTCGCTCCGTCCTCCGGTGCGTGGCGGCTTCAGTGCTCGTGGATCCAGGCGGTGGCGTCGTCGATGCGCTCGGGAGGCTCGGGCACGATGTGAAGGCCCGTGATCGAATTCGCGGTGTAGATGAGAGCCTCGATCCACGCCCGGTTGATCGGCGGCTGCCGGCTGCCGTAGAACTTGTAGACGAGCGAGGCGTGCGAGTGGATCCAGACGGTGGTGCGGCCGTTGC
Organism: Microbacterium sp. ZW T2_14; assembly: GCF_044987405.1. NCBI lineage: Bacteria > Bacillati > Actinomycetota > Actinomycetes > Micrococcales > Microbacteriaceae > Microbacterium > Microbacterium sp. ZW T2_14. The sequence continues at coordinate 33,522 of NZ_JBJDRK010000037.1, forward strand.
CGATGCTGGGGTCGTCCTTCCAGCTGAACGAGAACGACTCGCCGCGGCGCAGCTTCGCGCTGATCACCACCATGAGGTGAGCCAGGACACGGTCGTCGAAGTCGACTTTGATCGCGCCCTCGTAGATGAACTTGCCCATGAGACCTCCGGATGCCGGGATCACAGCGACGGACCGGAGCGCCGGGTGCATCCCGGTCACCTGCACCTGAAGACAGGATGCACCCGATCGGGGCCTCTCCGCGCCCCCTTCGACGGCGGGCACCCGGTACAGGTGCTGGGCAGGCTCGGCCCGCGCGGGTAGCGTGGGGGAAGGAGACATGATGAACAGCAACTTCGCCGCGGCGCTGGCGCACCTCGAGCAGTCCGGCGATCGGCCGGAGGAGTTCAGCACCCCGTTCGTCGAGTTCCTGCCGATCAGCGGCGCGGCGGTGTCCACACTCGGGGACGTCTTCGGCAGCGAGACCCTGTCGGCGAGCGACGACCGGGCGGCGCATCTGGACGAACTGCAATTCGATCTCGGCGAAGGCCCGTGCTGGGATGCGCTGCGCAGCGCGCGTCCCGTCGCCGCGGCATCCCTTCAGGTGGAGGGCCGCAAGCGGTGGCCGGCGTTCGTCGGTGCCCTCGACGGGGAGGAGGTCAGCTCGCTGTTCGCCTTCCCCCTGCTCGTCGGCGCCCTGCGCATCGGCGCCGTCGACCTGTACTCCCGTCACCCGATGGCGCTCAACCCCGACCACGAGCAGCGGGCATCCGCACTCGCGTACGTGATCAGCCGGCACGTCCTGCGGCTGGCACTCGACGAGCACGCGCGCGAGGAGGACCTCCAGCAGCCGCTCTCGCGTCGTGCCGTGCATCAGGCGACCGGCGTCGTCCTCGCCCAGCTCGACCTGACCCCGGAGGATGCGCGTCTCGTGATCCAAGGGCAGGCGTTCGCCACCGGCAGGTCCATGGCGGATGTCGCGGAAGACGTCGTCGCCGGGCGCCTGCGCTTCACGCGGCGCGACGACAGGATCGAGGTCGAGTCATGACGAAGACCTCGCGCGACAGCCGGATGCTCCAGACCTTCGCCATGCTGGCCGACACCATGGTCGACGACTACGACGTGGTCGACCTGCTCCAGCTTCTGGTCGATGCCTGCCACGAGGTCCTCGGGATCTCCGCCGCGGGCATCCTGCTGGCCGACGACGTGGGCGACCTGCAGGTCGTCGCCTCGACGAGTGAGGCGAGCCGACTGGTGGAGCTCATGCAACTGGGTGCCCAGGCCGGTCCCTGCATCGAGTGCTATCGCACCGGCGCGGCCGTGTCGGTGGCCTCGATCGCGTCGGTCCCGGAGAAGTGGGGCGCGTTCCGCGACAGTGCGACCGCGCACGGCTTCGGTGCCACCGATGCCGTCCCCCTCCGCCTCCGCGACACCACCATCGGGGCGCTCAACCTGCTGCGCGAGGAGGAGGGGCCACCCGACGACTTCGATGTCGTCGCGGCGCGGGCCCTCGCCGACGTCGCGACGATCGGCATCCTCCATGAGCGAACTCTGCGCGAATCCGAGCTGCTCGCACGTCAGCTGCAGCAGGCTCTGCAGTCGCGGATCGTGATCGAGCAGGCCAAGGGCGTCGTGTCATTCACGAACGGCGTTCCGATCGACGACGCCTTCCAGATCATCCGCTCCTACGCCCGCAGCAACCAGGTGCCGCTGAGCGCCGTCGCGGCCCGGCTGGTCAATCGCGAGCTCCGCATCGGCGAAGCCGCAGCCGACGGACTGCCCGGCTGACATGCCGAAAACCCGGGCGTATACTGGCCGCGCGCCCCGGACCCCGGCGTTCTCAAGGAAGACCGGGGTGCACACATGAAGCTGTTGACGAACGGGACAGGAACCTACCTGACCGGCGACAGGATCGCTGAGGCGGTCATCCGCCTCGGAGTCGCGCTGTCGAACGAGCAGCGCGTCGACATCGTCGAGATTCCGTATCGCGCGCCTCACGGGGGAGTCGAACAGGCGACGCTGACGATCGGCTGGCAGACGCGCGTGAACGCCGAGACGCAGGCGACCGCGGGCGACGAACTCGTCGATCACCGTGCCGTCCAGGCGATCGTCGCTCAGGCGCATCGCCTCGTCCCCCGCGGTGACACGCCCATGTCACTCGACGAGGTCGGTCACACGCAGGGGTACGACGACTTGGTGTGACGCCCGGGCGTCACTCCGAGATCTCGGCGACCGTCTCGCCGGTCTCGGCGGGCGCCAGCGCGAGCGCGATGTCAGCCTGGCTGATGATCCCGACGAGATCGTGGCCGTCGATCACCGGCAGGCGGCGCACCTGGTGGCGCTTCATGGTCTCGAGCGCCTCCTGAATGTCGTCATCGGCGCCGACGGTGACCGGCTTCCCTTCGCCGAGCGAGCCGGCCGTGGTGCTCGCGGGGTCGCGGCCCTCGGCGAGGCACTTCACGACGATGTCGCGATCCGTGAGCATGCCCTTCAGTCGCTTGTCCTCACCGCAGATCGGCAGCGCGCCCACGTCGAGCGACGCCATCAAGCGCGCCGTGTCGACGAGTGTCTCGTTCTCGCCCACGCAGCGGGCGTCGGCGGTCATGATGTCCCTGGCAACGGTCATGTCCTTCTCCTTCCCTTGATTCCGCGACTGTAGGCAGGCGACGGATCGATGACGGAGGGGCTTGACAGGGGGCCGGCCGGCGATCTCGGCGGTTCAGCGGGCGGTCGATGTCAGAGCAGCATCACGACGTCGGTGATCACCCAGGTGCCGTCCACGAGGACGACGGTATAGACCCAGTACTCGTCGACCGGGATGGGGGCATCCATCATCTGGCCGTCGGCATCCGTGAGCGAGTCGTAGGTCTCGTGCGACTTGATCTCGAACTTGGTGGCGGACGGCCGCTCGATGTCCGTCGGCGTCACGGCGAAGTTCGCGATGGACTCGCTGTACGAGCGCGACGCAGGCCCGAACGCCGCACAGCCGCTCGTGTTCAGCGCGGTCCGGAAGGATGAGGTGGTCGTCGCCAGATACGCGTCGCAGTCGACCTCGAGCCACGCGTCGTTGTACGCGCGCATTGTCTCGATCGCCGCCCGTTCGTTGGTGTTCGACGGCTCGTCCTCTGCCGCGGCCCCGTTCTCCCCTTCGGCGATCTTCCACGTGCCGTCCTCGTCGACGACGAGGTGGTATCGGTACGGCGCACCCGCCTCGTACGGCGGATCGAGCGGAGCGCCGAACTCGTCGACGTCGAGCGTGCACACCTCGACGACGTCGACGATGATCTCGCCCATGTGCGGGTCGACGTTGGTGCGGAAGCGGATGTCTTCTGGGTGGACGTCCATCGGGCAGTAGGCGTTCTGATCGCTGATGTACTGCTCGAAGGTGGGACAGTCCGTCCAGGCCATGAGTTCGCGATAGCCGGCTGTCGTGGACGCCTCGAGGGCAGCGCAGTCCCCGGACGAGTATGCCGCTCGCCAGTCGGACATCGTCCGGGCGACCGCCTGCTTCTCGTCGGCGGTCAGCTGGCCCTCGGTGCGACCGCCGGTGACGTCGTGGAGGGCGTCGACCTTCCACGCCCCGTCGGCGCGGACGAGGTGGTACCGATGGTCTGCTTCGAGCGTCACCGGGGTGGCGACCGGACGTCCATCTTCGTCGATGTAGCTCTGTGCCTCGGTGTGCATGCGTACGGCGATCGTCCCGCGGCCGGTTCCGATCGCGGAGATGGGTGTCAGCTCGAGCGATTTCAGGATCCCGGCGCGGTCGCTGGCGTACTGTGCGAAGACCTCGCAGTCCGCCAGGCCGATGCGCTCGCGGTACGCGGTGGTCGTCGCCGCCACGAACCCGTCGCAGTCCTCTTCGGCGAACGCCTGCTCGTATGCGGCAACAGCAGTCATGGCGTCGGCCTGGTTCCCGCCGGGGTGGGAGGGCGACGGGGACGGCTCGGCGGTGGAGGGTGCGTCGAGAATCGACGTCGAGGCGGCCGCCGCGGCGGGGAGTGAGGTGATGGCGGCCGCGCCGACGAAGATGGTCAGAACCGCCGCGCCGATCCGCCGATGTCGCCACCGTGGCCGTCGAGATGCCCGATGCCGTTCGTCGTCGTGGGCATATCCGCCGACAATGTCGGCGGTGCGTCGGGCGCGGCCACGGCCGCTGCCGGACGAGCCCCCAGAGCTCCCCATGGCCGGAGCATAGCCCTTGGCGGCGGCGTTGGCATCAATCGATCCCGAACCGATGCCTGCGCCTCCGTCGGGCGGCCCCGCCGACCTGCGGGCGCCGGATCACTGCAGGTTGTCGATGACCCACTCGTCCCCGTCGGTGACGACGGTGTACACCCAGTCGATCGAGTCATCGGTGGGCTCGTCGAGCGGCTCGCCGTTGTCGTCCACGAGCGCAGTGAAACTCTCGGTGGTGGTCACGACGATCGCATCCTCCTCCTGCCGCACGTCGGTGACCTCGACCTCGTAGTCCTCGACCGCCGACCCGAAGGCCTCGGCCTCGCTCTCGAAGGCCGAGCAATCCGTGAGCCCCGACTCCGTGCGAAAACCCTCCGTCGTCGATGCCACGTACGCGTCGCAATCCGCGTCCTGCCAGGCGTCGTCGTAGAGCTCGACCGCCGCGACGGCGGCCTGCTGATCCGCATCGGCGGGGTCGCCCGCGCCCGACGATCCGATCTGGCCGACACCGGCGGCCAGCAGCCGGGACAGGAGCACGCCGCCGAGGATGAGGATGGCGAGCACGACGACGCCGACGATCACCCACACGATCCACAGCCTCGACTTCGGTGGCGACGGGGGAGCTGCGGGTGCCGGGTACGGGGCGGTCGCGACGGCGGGCGCGCCGGCGGGACCCTGGTACGCCGCGACCGGGTCGAGCGGGGCCGACGGGTCGGAAGGGGGTCCCGGATCGTGAGCTGCCGCAGCGTCGGCCGCGACCGCGTCCGGGCCGGAGGCGGATTCCGCCAGAGCGGGGTCGGGTTCGGCGACGTGCTCGGTCCACCGCGTGCCGTCCCACCACCGCAGGGCGCTGTGGCCGTCGTCGTACCACCCGGGCGGAGTCGTCGTCATGCGAGAACGATAGACCCGCGGCATCCGTCTCCGTCAGACCAGTGGCTGCAGGCGGCGGCGTCCGCCCCTCGGACGTGGCGCAGATCCCCGTACCGCGCCGACCGTCGGCCCGTCTCACGGCGACTAGCGTGGGAGCATGCGGGAACTGTCGGAGGCGGGCGTGGAGTTCGTCCGCGAGCGGCACATCGGCACGCTGTCGACCATCGCGCGGTGGGGCGGCATCCATTCGGTCCCCGTCGGCTTCACCCTCGACGGCGGCGTTCTGCGCATCATCACGTCACGCGACTCTCAGAAGGTGCGCAACATCCTGCGGGACGGCACCGCGACAGTCAGCCAGGTCGACGGTGCGCGGTGGCTGGCGTTCCCCGCGCGCGCGACGGTGCACGACGATCCCGAAGAGGTCGCGCTGGCGGTCGAGCTCTACGCGCGGCGGTATCGTCAACCGCGCGTGAATCCGTCCCGGGTCGCCATCCAGCTGCTGCCCGAGCGGCTGATGGGCAGCAGCGGGCTTCTCCGAGCGGTGTGATCCGTCTCGGAGCTGCCGGTCAGAGCCACCGGCGGCGCTTGAAGAGCACGTAGATCACGAGATCGAGCACGATGATGGTCAGTCCGATCACGATCCACCCGTACTGCCACTGCACGAGCGGGATGTTCTTGAAGTTCATGCCGTAGAGCCCCGCGATGAGGGTCGGAACGGCGAGGAGAGCCGCGAAGGCCGAGATCGTGCGCATGTCCTGGTTCTGCCGCGCCGCCACGTTGTTCTCGTAGCTGGAGAGGATCGCGTCCAGGCCCTTGCTCTGGTTGTTGATGAGCGCCGCGGTCCCGGCGGCGTCGTCGAGCAGGTCGTGCAGGTACGGCAGGATGCGCTCGCTGCCGACGGTGAGCGTCTCGAGATGGCGGGTGCTCTCGTGCAGCGCCGCGGCGATGCTCGACACCGCACGGTCCACGCGGCCGATGTCCTTGCGGATGCGATAGATGCGGTGGTGGTCCTCGCGCTCGCTCTCGCTGAAGACCTGCTCCTCGAGCTCTTCGAGAGCGGACTCGACCGACGCCGCCGCCCTGGCATACCCGTCGACGATCTCGCCCATGATCGTGTAGGCCGCCGGCAGCGTGTCGGTGCGAGCCTGGTCGGGCGCGTCTCCGAGCAGTTTCGGCAGGTCAGGCGGCTCGCCGCCGTTGCCGCGCTGCACCGTGAGCAGCCACCCTTCGCCGATGTAGAGGAACGTCTCGCCCAGCACGAGCGCCTGGTCGGCGGTGTGGAGCACGTTCCAGAGCATGACGAAGAGGTGCTCGTCGAACTTCTGCACCTTCGGCTGCTGCCGGCGTGAGACGACGTCGGCGACGGCGGTGGGATGGATGCCGAGCACGTCGCGCGCGCGTCGCACGGTGTCCTCATCGGGCTCGACCAGGTGCAGCCAGATGAACTCGTCCTTCCGGCGGGTGCGGCGGACGATGGGGGGCACGTCCTCCAGCGCGGCATCCGTCAGCGGTTCGATCCCGCTGCCGACGATGAAGATCCGGAGCGAGTCGTCGTCGGTGTCCGCCGGCGCGAGTCCCCGTGTGGCGGACTCGTTCTGCTCCTGCGACGGTTGCGGCATCAGAGGCACCTCCTACGGACTGTCGTCGGGTCGCTCCGCGTGGCATCCGACCGCGCGAGCGTCGACGCGGCGGGCACGGGGTCGACCGGGCGGTCAGCCTTCGCCGGGAATCTAGCCCCGCTCGCCGCCGCGCCCCGAGGGGGTTGCGGCGATGGTCGTCCTGTGCAACCGCCCTCCCGGCGACACCCGGCAGCGGTGCCGGCTTACTGGGTGGAACGCGCGTTGCCCACGCCGTGGCGGCCCGCCTACATTCGCAGCAACCCGAGGGTCGATCCGGGTTCCCGCTCCCTGGCGGAAACCGGAGGCCGTCAGCGGCCGAGTGCGGCGATCGCGCTTCGACGCCCCGAGGACCACCTCGAATGATCGAAGGAGATCACATGAGATCGCTACTACGCTCCGGAGTCGCGCTCGTCGCGGCGGCGGCGCTCGGCGCGGGGATCGTCCTCGCCGGCACGGCAGCCGGCGCCGACAAGGGCAACGGCAACGGCCTCGGCGGCCAGCCGGCCACCGCCAGCCAGATCTACCTGGACGAGATCAAGGACTACGGCGTGTGCCGGGGCACAGATCCGTCCTGCTATCACGAGTGGGGCAACGGCTGGACGGAGGGCGAGCAGAAGCGCATCCTCATCTGGAGCCGCACCGCCGGACCTCGCCACGCGCACCTCGGCACTCCGCTGGCCCCGGGTCTCAACCCGCCGCTGAATGCGAACAATGTCGCCCAGGCAGGGCTCAAGGCGTGGGCGGAGGAACGTGGCATCGCGGTGGACTACACCGAGGACCTCGCGAACTTCACCCGGCTGAACAACTATCAGGCCGTCGTCTTCCTCAGCTCCAACCGCGACACGCTCGATGACACCGCACAGACGGCGCTGATGCAGTACATCCGCGGCGGCGGCGGCTTCGTCGGCATCCACAACGCGTTCGGCGCGGAGTACTCGTGGGAGTACTACGAGGGGCTCCTCGGCGGGGCGAACTTCTACAACCACGGCCCGAACCGCGACGGCACGGTCGAGACGATCAACAACCGGGACGTGTCGACGTCGTTCCTGCCGGAGACCTGGGCGTTCAAGGACGAGTGGTACAACCTGACGCCGTACCCGAGTTTCGTCAACGTGCTGCTCGAGGTCGACAAGGCCACGAGCGAGGCGACGCCGGCGGGCCACGGCGAATCGCACCCGGTGAGCTGGTGCCAGTACTACGACGGCGGCAGGTCGTGGCTCACGACCCTCGGCCACGACGTCGCGGCGTGGACCGACGCCCCGCTCGCCGGTGACGACTTCTTCAAGCAGCACGTGATGGAGGGTCTCGAGAGCGCGATGGGCATCAAGCCGTTCTGCACCACCTGATCGAGGCGGGGCGCGCCTTGATGGTGCGTGAGGCGGGGGCCAGGGCACGTCTTTCCGACGGGTCCTGGCCCCCGCTCCGTCGCGCCGGCGACCGCTCCGGTTGCCCCTGTCCCACTGGGTGGAACCTTCCGTGCCGTCCCGGCCCGCGTGCTTGCCGCGCCCTCCACGCCGACGGATACTGCACACATGCGATCCGCTCTCAGAGACGAGCCCGTGTCGGTGCTCGACCGGATCCTCGCCATCCTCGACACCGTCCGTGAGTCGCACGGCTCCACCACCATCACGCAGCTGGCCTCGGCCACCGGCATCCCGAAGTCGACAGTCTCGCGGCTGGTCGGCGACCTGGTCCGCCAGCGCTATCTCATGCGCGCCGAGGACGGTGTGACGATCGGCCTGCGCCTCTTCGAACTCGGAGCCCGGGCGAGCACGCCGCGCCGGCTCACGGCCGCCGCTCTCCCGGTGCTGGCGGAGCTCTACAACGCGACGGGCGAGCACCTCAACGTCGCCGTGCAGGAGGGCCGCGACATGCTCTCGGTGATCTCGGTCCGCGGGCGGCTGCGGCCGGTACCGTCGCGTGCGGGGGTCCGGGTTCCGTCGGCGACCACCGCGCTCGGCAAGGCGGTGCTGGCCTTCACCATCGACGAGGGCGTCCTCTGCAGCGTGATCACGGGCCTGGACTCGAGCCGGCGGCGCACCTTCGAGAAGGAGCTCGTCGCCGTGCGGACGGAGTCCGTCGCGATCGACCGCTGCGAGACCTTTCCTGGCGTCGTCGGCGTCGCGAGCCCCGTGCTCTCACCGGAGCGCCTGCCGGTGGCGGCGATCTCGGTCGCCGGTCCGGTAGCCGACATGGACCCGAAGCGGATCGCGCCGCTGGTACGCCACGCAGCTCTGGCGCTCACCCATCGTCTGGCGCTGCAGGTGGCCTGAGTCATGTCCGCGATCGCCGGCGACGCGGTCGGCGTCCTCGACCGGATGACCTGCATCCTGGAAGCGTTCGACGGCGACGACCGGGGGATGGGGATCTCTGAGCTGGCACTGCGCGCGGGCCTTCCGAAGTCGACGGTCTCGCGCCTGGTCGCGACGTTGGTGCGCCAGAGATATCTCGAGCGCGACGGCAAGCTGATCCACCTCGGGCTTCGGCTGTTCGAGCTGGGACAACTCGCCGAGCAGCCGCGCGAGCTCCGGATCGCCGCCCTGCCGGTCATGGCCGACGTGCGCAACCGCACCGGCGAGAACGTGCATCTGGCGATCCGGGATGGACAGGAGGCGGTCTGCATCGCGGTCATGCGCGGCCGGGCGGCAGGACCGTCGATCGTGCGCACCGGAGGCAGGCTGCCCCTGCACGCGACCGCGCTCGGCAAGGCGGTGCTCGCCCACACCGCTCCGCCGGGAGACGAGGACGTGCTGCCGGCGTCCCTGGCGCCGTGGACGCCGCAGACGATCACCGATCCGTCGGTGCTGCGGCGTCAGCTCGCCGGCATCCGGCGGGGCGGGCTCGCCACCGAGGCGGGGGAGTTCGTCAGCGGGGTGTCGTGCACCGCGAGCGCCATCTTCGCGCCCGGCGGGACCCTGGCGGGGGCCGTGTCGGTCTCGGGCGACGGCGACGACGTCGATGCCGACCAGGTCGCGCAGGTGCTGCGCGCGGCGGCGATGACGATCACGCGTCGTCTCGCCACGCTGCGAGCCCCCTCGGACTGACTGACGCCCCCCGGCGCGGACCGGGGCCGTCAGCCCGCGGTGCGGGTCGTCATCGTGGCGACCACCATGTCGCCGATCAGGCGCCGGTGGGAGTCCTGGAGGTCGGGATCCAGCATGTCCCGCGCGAAGATGGCGGCGAAGGTGTGGCGATTGGCGACATGGAAGCAGGCGTATGCGCTGATCATCATGTGCACGTCGACGGCGTCCACGTCCTCGCGGAAGGTGCCGGCGCGGACGCCGCGCTCGATGACCTCCTCGAGCAGCGTGATGGCGGTGGCGTTCTCGCGCAGGATGGTCTCGGACTGGCGCAGATGCTCGGCGCGGTGGATGTTCTCGATGCTGACCAGCTGGATGAACGCCTCGTGGGTGGTGTGGTGGTCGTAGGTGGCCTCGGCGATCGTCCGCAGGGCGGCATCCGGGGACAGCTCTTCGACGTGGATGCCCCGCTCGACCTGGCGGATCTGGGCGTACACGCGCTCCAGCACGGCGAGGTACAGCCCCTCCTTGGAGCCGAAGTAGTAGTAGATCATCCGCTTGGTGGTGCGCGTGCGCGCGGCGATCTCGTCCACGCGTGCGCCGGCGTAGCCGTTGGCGGCGAACTCGGCGGTGGCGATCCGGAGGATGTCGTCCTGCGTGCGGACCGCACGCTCGGTGGTCGCCGTCTCTCGCACATCGCTCAGCTGATCGCTCATCGACCGCCCTTCCCCGTGTCTGACCGCTCCTCGGCGCTGATGAGCCCACGGAAGTGCCGCTGCATTCTGTCGCGATCAGGCTGGATGCCCGTGATGATCTGGAGACTAGCGCATGCCTGTCCGACCGCCATCCGCCCTCCGTCGAGCACCGGGTGTCCTCGACGGGCGGCCTCCCGGATGAGTTCGGTCTCGAGGGGCCGGTAGACGACGTCCGACACCCACGCCTCCGGTGGGAGGAGATCGAGGTCGAACGCCACCCCGGGATGGTGGAGCATGCCCATCGGCGTCGCATGCACGATCCCGCTCGCACCTGCGATGGCGGGTGGCAGCTGCTGGGGCGAGAGCGTCGTGACGACCTGCGTGGGGAACCGGCTCCGCATGCGGGCCGCGAGCTCGTCCGCACGGCGCGGATCGGCGTCGAACAGGTCGAGCCGTTCGGCGCCTTCTGACAGGAGCGCATAGGCGGTGGCAGCGCCCGCGCCTCCGCATCCGATCTGCCCCCCCCGCCGGAACGACGCGCCCGGCAGGCCGGCGACCAGACCGTCGCGGTAGCCGAGCCAGTCGGTGTTGTACCCGCGCAGGCGGCCGCCGTCGAACACCACGAGGTTCACGGCGCGCAGGTGCGCGGCATCCGTCTCGAGCTCGTCCACCAGGTCGAGGACCAGCTGCTTGCAGGGATGCGTGATGTTCATCGCGGTGAAGCCGGCGGACCGCGCGTCGGCGAGGAGGGCGCCGACATCCCCCGCCGGGCGGCCCAGCTCCAGGAGGTCGAAGATGCGGTACTCGTAGTCGAGGCCGAGCGCACGGGCCTCGCCCTCGTGCAGTGCGGGCGTCAGCGATGCGGTGATGCCCTCGCCGATAAGCCCGACGAGGTAGCGGTCAGGCGAAGGGGGAGCGGATGCGTCGGCACCGTGCCCCGTCATGCGAGGACCCCTTCGCCGGCGCGGCGGTGCTGATACTGCGCCGCCAGGCGGACCGGCGCGTTGAGCGCGCCGTACCCCGCGTACGCGCCGCGTCGCTCGACGACCTCGAGGAACACGGTGCCGATCGGGTGCGTGTAGAAGTGGAGGAACTCGCCGGCCTCATCGCGGTCGTACATCACGTTGAGCTCTCTCAGGTCGTCCAGGAGAGCGGGGTCGATCTGGTAGCGCGCCTCGATGTCGTCGTAGTAGTTCGACGGGATGTCGAGCGGCCGGAAGCCGCGCGCGCGAGCGGCGCGGGCGAGCTCCAGCACGTCGGGGGTCGCGAATGCGATGTGCTGCGGGAGGATCGCGTCGTCGCCGGCTCCCGAGGGCACCAGGTTCAGCGCGATCCGCAGGACGTCGTTCGGGCTGTGCAGCACCTGACTGCGCACCAGACCGACAGGCGCGGCCACCTCGACCGATGCCTCGGTGCGCAGGTCGAGGACGGAGTGGAAGAAGAGCACTGCGGCATCGAAGTGCTGCCAGGGCTGAGCGAGGTTGAGATGGTCGACGCGCTCGATCATGCCCGCGTCGTCGCCGTCGGGCGCGCCGAACTCGCCCACCCACCTCGGCGCCGCTCCTCGTCCGGCGCCGAAGAACACCTCGGAGCCGTCGGGAGCGCTCACGCCGACGAGCGGCTCGTCGCCTTCGCCTTCGGCGCGGGGCACCTCGGGGGCGAACAGCTCTCTCGCCCTGCGCAGGGCGAGCGAGGGATCGCCCACCGAAAGGCCGATGCCCGCGACGGTCGGCTGCGCGCGTCCGGATTCCGGAGCACCGAGGACGACCCGCGCGGCGCCGTGGGTCCAGAGTTCCACGGGCTTGGTGCGATGCTCCCCGTGCGGTCGGAAGCCGAGTTGCGCCAGAAGTCGCCGGAGCTCGCCCACCTCGCCGGTGCGGAGCTCCACGTAGTTGACATCGGCGGGGGGGTCGACCGCAGGCAGGCTCGCCGTCGACATGCGCGCCGCACGACCGCCGGCAGGGGCGCCCAGAGCTGCCGCTGTCTCGTGCTCCAGCCAGCGCAGCGACCGCCGTGCATCGATGGCGGTGGCGAGCGGGTGGGCCTGGCGGAAGGTGTCGTTGAAGATCTCGAGCGAGACGGGGCCGTCGTACCCGGTGCGGACCAGGTGCGCCATGAACGTTCCGAGGTCGAAACCGCCTTCCCCGGGGAACAGGCGGTGGTGCCGGCTCCACGAGAGCACGTCGAGAGAGAGCAGCGGGGCATCCGCCATCTGGACGAAGAAGATCTTCTCGGCCGGGATGGTCTCGATCGCCTCGGGATTGTGGCCGCGCGACAGGATGTGGAAGCTGTCCAGGCAGAGGCCGATTCGGGGATGGTCGGCGAGCCGCACGACGCGTGCGGCCGCTTCGTAGCTGTCCACGAACCGGCCCCAGGCCAGCGCCTCGTACGCGACGCGCACCCCGAACCGGTCGGCGACGTCGCCCAGCTGGCGCAGCTGGGCGGCGGCCAGCTGCTCGTCGCCGCTGCGCGCCGTCGCGACGTTGCTGCACAGGAGCATGGTGTCGATGCCCAGGCGGTTCATGAGAGCGAACTTCGCCGCCGCCCGGCGCAGGTTCTGCTCGAGGAGCTCGGGACCGACTCCCTCGAAGTCGCGGAAGGGCTGGTACAGGTCGAGGGTGAGTCCCAGCTCGCTCGCGCGGTCGCGGATCTCTTCCGGCGAGCGGGGGGAGGCGATGAGGTCGGGCTCGAAGATCTCGACTCCGTCGAACCCCGCCGTGCTCGCCGCGACGAGCTTCTCGTCAAGCGTTCCGCTCAGGCAGACCGTCGCGATCGACGTGCGCATGGCACCTCCCTGCGGACACCGGCGCTGGTGCCCGCGTGATTCTTGGCTTTAGCGTTGCATGGATCTGTACTAACTAGTACGTTCGACAACCGAAGGGCGATCGACGACGATTCAACCCGCTGGGAGAGGACACTCGATGATGAGTCTCGCCGAATGGAACACGACTCCCCCCGACACGCGCGCACCGGTCTCGGTGCTGGATCGCATCTTCGCGATCCTGGACGCCGTGAAAGAGTCGGACGGCTCGATCACGATCACCGACATCGCCGCCCGCACGGCGCTGCCCAAATCGACGGTCTCGCGTCTCGTCACCGAGCTGACCGGCCAGCGCTACCTCGCGCGCACCGAGGAGGGCGTTGCCCTCGGGCTGCGCCTGTTCGAGCTCGGGGTCCGAGCGAGTCTGCCGCGGCGACTGGTCGCGGCCGCGGCACCCGTCCTGCGCAATCTGCACGACGTCACCGGCGAGCGCGTGGGGCTGTGGGTGCAGCAGGGCATGGACATGGTGTCGATCGCCGCCGTGGCCGGCCGCCTGCCGATGCTGCCCACCCGCGCCGGCATGCGGTCTCCGGCTCTGACGACCGCGAGCGGCAAGGCCTACCTCGCGTTCTGCGCCGATCCGGCCATCGTCGACCGGATCAGCGCGGCGCTCGTCGAGGACGACGCCGACCACTTCCGCGAAGAGCTCACCCACGTCCGTGACGCGGTGGTGGCGATGGACGTCGAGGCGTCGTACCCCGGCATCCTCGCGGTTGCGAGCCCCGTGCTGTCCAGCGCCCGGGTGGTGCTCGGGGCGATCTCGATCGCGGGCCCGAGCGGCGCGATGGACCCCGAACGTGTCGCACCGCTCGTCCGCGCTGCAGGGAGCACGGTGGGCCGGCGCCTCGCCGCGGCGGCGTAGGGCCCCGATGCGCACCGCGAGCTGGACCGACTCGGTCAGCGTCCTCGACCGCGTGACCGCCGTCTTCGACGCCTTCGGCGAAGACGACGAGGGGCTGGGCGTCTCGGAGCTCGCCCGGCGCGCCAATCTCCCCAAGTCCACGGTGTCGCGGATCGCCGCAGACCTCGTCGCCCAGCGATTCCTCGACCGCGACGGCGAGCTGCTGTATCTCGGCGTGCGGCTTTTCGAGCTGGGCCAGACCGTCCCGCAGCCGCGGATGCTGCGACGGCTCGCACTCCCGGTGATGCGGGAGCTGCGAGATGTCACCGGGCAGACCGTGCAGCTGGCCGTGATGGACGGCAACGACGTGGTGGTCGTCGCGGTGCTGCGCGTCCCATCCGCCCTGGAGCTCTCCACGCGGGTCGGCGGGCGGGATCGCGCCCACGCGACAGCACTCGGCAAAGCCATCCTGGCCTTCTCGCCCCCCGAGACGGTGACCCGCGTCGCGTCCGGCGGGCTGACGAAGCAGACGCCGCACACCATCGACGAGCCGGCTGTCCTCCTGCGCGAACTCGCCGATATCCGCCGGCGCGGGGTCGCGGCCGAGCGCGAGGAGTGCGCGATGGGCGTGGCGGCGGCCGCCGGTGCCCTCCTCATCCCCGGCGAGGCGCCGAGCGCTGCCATCTCGGTGACCGGTCCCGTCGACGCGCTGCTTCCCGACCGTGTCGCCCCCGCGGTGCGGGCCGCGGCGGTGACGCTCAGTCGTCGGCTGGCCGCGGACCGCGCACGCTGATCCCATGCGGTAGGCCCCACGAGAAGACGGGGTGGGTGCGCATGCGCACCCACCCCGTCCGTTAGGACAGCGGTCGTCAGCCGGCCATCTCGCGGATGGCCTCGTACGCCTCCAGGCTCTCGCCGGTGAAGTACCCCTTGAAGAAGTCCTCCGACTTGCTGATGAAGGCATCCATGTCGATGTCCTCCGTCTCGATCACCGTGAACGCGTCGTCGGCGCGGTAGTCGTCCAGGATCTCCTCGGTCGCCTCGTCAACGCACTGCGCGTTCTCGGGGCGGATCTCGTGGATGGTGTCCTCGAGGAGCGCGGCCTGCTCGTCGCTCATCTTGTCGTACGTCTTGTCGCTCACCAGGATCCAGTGGATGCCGACGTTGTGGTTGTTGAGGATGACGGTGTTGAGCACCTCGTCGTAGCTGGACGAGTGCGTCGCCACGATGGGGTTCTCCTGGCCGACGGCGATCCCCTGCTGAAGGGCGGAGTAGACCTCCTCCACCGCGACCGAGACCGGGCTCGTCACGCCGAGCGCCTCGGCGTTCGCCAGGAACTGGGGCGAGTTCGGGAACCGGATCGGCACGCCCTCGAGGTCGTCGGGGCTGGTCACCTCGACGTCCTTCGTGGTGAAGGTGCGGGAGCCGAAGAACCAGCCGTCGACGATGTTGACGCCGGTCGCCTCGTGGAAGGAGGTGAAAAGGTCTTCGGATCCTTCGTCGATCCACTTGAAGGCGTGGTCGACATCGTCGAACGCGTATGTCGCGTCGACGACGCCGATCGGCTCGAACGTCGAGCTCAGCGCCGAGGCGCCCTGCAGATCGATGTCGATGTCGCCCGCCTGCACGAGCGGGAACCGGTCGGCGTCGGGGCCGAGCTGGCTCGCCGGGTACAGCTCCACGGTGAAGCCGATGTCGGCCTCCTCGAGCCGCTCCTTGAGCAGCTCGACGCCGCAGTAGTAGTTCGGCGTCTCCTCGTTCTGGCTGGTCGCGACCGTGAGCGTGACGGGTTCGTTCGCGGCCGCGGATTCGGTGTTCGAGCTCTCCGGAGTGCCGCCGCCGGCGCAGCCGGCGGCGACGAGAGCGGTTGCTGCGAGCGCCGACGCGGCCAATAGGCCGCGTCGCTTCGAGCGGGCTGTGCTCATGGGACTCTCCTCTGATGTGCGCACGTCGTCGTGCGGGTTCTGACGTGTCAATCGGTCGCCGGTGCGTGACGTGCCGTCGACGTTCCTCGCGCGGGGCGAGATCCACGTCGACCACGCTGTCACGGTGCGGCCGTGTGGCAGTGCTGACTCTTACGGACTTCGATCGGCCGGCAAAGCGATGTCCCGTCGAGTGGAACATGGGGCCCGCGGCGCTCGGCGGGGGCTTCACCGCTGAATGGAACGATCCGCGCGCGTGGCCCCATCGTGCCATACGCTCGGGCCGACTCTCGCCCGCGACCACGATGCAGGGAGGCGCCGTGACCGTATCCGGACCCCCGCCGGTGCGCATGGGGGTGGTCGGCGCCGGGTTCATGGGGCGCCAGCACATCGCCTTCGTCCGCGCGTCCGCCGGAGCCGCGCTGGCGGCGATCGCCGACCCTGCCGTGACCGTCATGGATGCCGCGTGCCCGACGTATCCGTCGACCGCCAGGATGCTCGAGGCCGAGCAGCTCGATGCGGTGATCATCGCCAACCCGAACGCCCTGCACGTGGAGACCGCGCTCGAATGCCTCGAGGCCGGGGTGGCGGTGCTGCTGGAGAAGCCCGTCGCCGTCTCGTACGAGCAGTCCCGCCGGCTCGTCGATGCCGTCGAACGACTGAACGGTCGGCTGCTGGTGGGGCACCACCGGCGTCACCATCCGGCGGTCGCGCGGGCGCGCGCCGCGATCGGAGGCGGGGAGCTCGGGCAGATCGTCGCCGTCACGGCCCTCTGGTCGGCCCGCAAGGAGCCCGGCTACTTCACCGACACCCCGTGGCACAGTCAGCCCGGGGCGGGCGTCACCCTGATCAATGCGGTGCACGACCTCGACCTTCTCCGGCACCTGTGCGGGGAGGTCGCCGAGGTGCAGGCGATGCAGAGCTCGCGCGCGCGTGGGCTCGAGGTCGAGGACACCATCTCGCTGACCCTCAGATTCGAGAGCGGTGCCCTGGGGAGTCTCCTCGCCTCCGACGCGGGCGTCTCGCCCTGGGGCTGGGATCAGGCGACCGAGGAGACGCCCGCCTTCCCGTTCCTGCCCGACGAGGTCGCCTACCGCATCGTCGGCACGCGCGCAGCGCTGTCGGTGCCCAACCTGGCGAGATACGGGTACGACCCGTCCGTGCCGCCGGACTGGCACTCGCCGCTGTCGCGCACCTACCTCCCGGTCGCGCCGCGGGGGTCTTTCCCCGCCCAGCTCGATCACTTCCTCGAGGTCGCGCGCGGGACGACCGCGCCGCTCGTGTCGGCGGACGACGCGTCAGGAACCCTGGCACTCGTCGAGGCGGCCGCGCTCGCCGCGCGCACCGGGCGGACGGTGGACGTCCGGCGCTTCCAGACCACTGCGCAGGCCGACGACGCGACGCAGGCCGACGACGCAGCGCCCGACCACCCGGCCCCGGGAGGACGCGATGGCGGTGCCTGACGCCCGGACCTTCGATGCGATCGTCGTGGGAGGTGGACTCGCGGGGCTCGCGACGCAGCGGCTTGCCGCGAACGGGCTGAGGGTCGCCCTCGTCGAGAAGCGCGACCGGCTCGGCGGCAGCTCGGCGTTGAGCGGCGGGTGGTTCGCGCTGTCGGGCACCGCCGTCCAGCGCACCGCGGGCGTCGCGGATGCCGATGACGTCTTCCTCGCCGACATGGTCCAGACGGGCGGCGGCTTCGCCGACACCGCGCTGCTGGAAGTCCTCGTCGCCCGTCAAACGCACGCCATCACGGCGATCGACCGCGCGGACGCCTGGACGGACGAGCTCAAGGTCAGCGCCGGAATGACGATCGCGCGCGCCCACCTCATCCGCATCCGGCGTCTGCTGGCGCACCTCGAGCGCGAGGCGCTCGCCGCAGGCGCCGTCATCCTCCCGGGTCACCCGGCCGACGAACTGATCACGGACGGGGGACGGGTCGCCGGCATCCGATCGGCAGGTGCTGACTTCGGCGCCGGTGCGGGTGTCGTGCTCACGACCGGCGGCTTCTCGCGCTCTCGCGAGCTGCTGGACCTGTTCGTGCCCGACCAGGCGGCGGCGATGCCGTACGGCGGCGCCGGCAACACGGGCGACGGCCTCCGCATGGCATGGATGCTGGGTGCCGGCCTCGCCGACATCGGGCACGTCGCGGGCACCTACGGCCAGCACCCCGACGCGACGGACGACGAGCATGAGCTGCTCACCGCCAACTACCTCGGCGCGATCCTCGTGAACGATCGCGGCGAGCGGTTCACCGACGAGTCCGAGTCGTACAAGGTGCTCGGCACGGCGGTGCTGAGCCAGCCGGGCGGGATGGCCTGCCAGGTCTTCGACTCCGTCGTGCGGGCGCGTTCGCGACCCGGCGTGCCGCTGTCCGACATGGAGCGCATCGAGGAGCTCGGCCACCTGGTGGGTGCGCCGACCCTGTCGGAGCTCGGGCGCAGGCTCGGCATGCCCCCCGGCGCGCTCGAACGCACGGTGGAGCGCTACAACGACAGCGTCGCCGGTCGCGCGACCGACCCCTTCGGCCGGACCGGCCTGGTGAACGGCGTCGGCGGGCTCGAGCCGGTCGAGAGGGGGCCGTTCTACGCGTATCCCGCGGTGACGGCCATGACCTCGACCTACGGCGGCCTGAGCGTCGCGACCGACACGTCGGTGACACGGATCGACGGCAGCAGGATCGAGGGCCTCTTCGCCGCCGGAGAGGTGGTCGGCGGATTCCACGGTGCGTCCTACATGACGGGCACAGCCCTCACCAAGGCGCTCGTGTGCGGCATCGAGGCCGCCGACCGGATCGCCGGCGCCTGACGCGCGGATGCCCCGGCGGCCGGACCCCGGCGGGCCGGACCCTCGGCGGGCCGGACCCTCGGCGGGCCGGAC